>NZ_JBEZKJ010000086.1:0-35317 GCF_040651675.1 Streptomyces sp. NPDC048415
GGAGCGCCTACGAACCAGGAGGCATATGGATCTCTGATCAAAGCCGGGCGGTTGATCCGCCCGGCCCAGGCCGCCTGTCCTTCCAGGAGCGCTACTCCGGTTACTTGACCGCTCGCAGCGCGTTGACGATCCCGGCTCCGTAGAAGCCGTTCACGCGCTTGCCGCCCGCGCAGGTCGCGTCCACCACACCGTCCCCGTTGCCGTCGTACGGGTCGGTCGGGCAACCCGGGTTGTCCGCCTGCGCCTTGAGCAGCGCCTGGAGCTGGGCCGGGGTGGCCCAGGGGTACTTGGACTTCAGCAGCGCCGCGACGGCTGCTACGTGCGGAGTCGCCATCGATGTGCCCTGCAGGTAGCCGTACTGGTTGTTCGGCAGCGTGGAGAGGATACGGCCGTTCTTCGACGGCGTGTCCGGGATCTGGTACTTGTCGCCGCCCGGCGCCGCGACGTCGATGACACCGTCGCCGTAGCTGGAGAAGTAGGACTTGGCGCCCTTGACGCCGGTCGAGCTGACCGTGACGACGCCCGGCAGCTGGGTCGGCACGTCGAAGCACTGGTGCGGGTCGACCGTGCGGGGCACCGCGGTCGAGTCGTCGGGGCTGGAGTCGTCGACGATCGCGTCCGAGTCGAGGTCGTCGTTGGAGTTGCCCGCCGCCGCGACGTTGAGGGTGCCCTTCTTCTGGGCGTACAGCTGGGCCCGGTTCACCGCGTCGACGATGGCCCTCTGGTCGGGGTCGTCGAGGCAGTTGTAGAGCCACGGGTCGACGTAGTAGCTGTTGTTGGTGATCTCGACGCCGTGGTCGGCGGCGAACACGAAGGCGCAGACGACGCTCTCCGGGTAGAACAGCTGGGTGGAGTCGGGCTCGGCCACCGTGATGCCCGCGACCTTCACACCGGGCGCGACACCCGCGACACCGACGCCGTTGCGGGCCGCCGCGATCTCGCCCGCGACATGTGTGCCGTGGTAGTGGTCGGCGTCCACGGGACGCCAGGCGCCGTACGTGGTGTCCGCCTTGCCGCCCACGCAGTTCGCGGACTGCGAGGCGGAGAAGTTCGGGGCGATGTCCGGGTGGGTGTCGTCGACGCCCACGTCGATCACGGCGACCGTCACGTTCTTGCTGCCCGGATTGATGTCGGCGGCCTTGTCGGCGCCTATCGCGCGCAGGTCCCACTGGTCGGCCTCGAGCGGCTCCTCGCCCGAGGTGGCGCTCGAGGACACCTTGGCGGCCTCGGCGGCCGACAGCACCTGTGCCGCACCCTCGTCCGTCGTCCCCGCCGGGGTCAGCGGCGACGTGCGCGTGGCGCCGGCCGACTGCACCCCTCGTACCGCCCGGATCTGCTTCCCGAAGTCCGGGTTGGCGGAATGGACGACGATCACACCGATCTGCTCGTACGCGATGACGACGCTGCCGCCGGCCGCCGTGATCGCCTTCTTCACCGACTCGATCGTCTGATGGTCCGCCTTGGTGTTGACCACGTACGCGAGGTTCGGGCCGTCCGCGGTCGTCGCGGCGGGCGCGGTGAGCGGCGCGGCCGACGCGGCGCCCGGCAGGAAGCCCAGCGAGGCGGTGAGGGACAGAACGACGGGCACCGCGAGGGCGAGGCGACGTCTGGAACGCAGATGAGCCATGGGATCTCCATATCACCTGGAAAACGGAGCTGCCCGAACACAGGTGGTGCCCGGGCAGGTACATGACGGAGTGGTGCAGGCCGAAGCTATCCCCCCTCCGACCTGGCCAGCAATGACTTCCGGCGATGACTTCGGAAAGAAGTCGGGGGAGTTGAACCGGTCCACGCGTGGCGCCGTGACCTTGGGCAGGGGGCCCGAGGACGATCGAGCCCTCTGTCGGATCACATACGGGAGCCGTACTCTCACACCCGGTTACGTGATCCATGTCACTTGTGAGGTCAACACCGCGTGTCCGTTCCCAAGCCGTCCCCGTCCGCGAGTTCCGACTCGCCCCCGTCCACCGTCGCAACCGCACCCGTAACGCGAGGAGACACCGTGGCCACCGACGCACAGCCAACCTCGAAAGCCGGTCCCCCACTTCCCTCCACGGAGGAGTTCGTCGAGGTGCAGGGGAGCGCCGAGTTCGGTGAACTGCGCCACTCCTACCGCTCCTTCGCCTTCCCGCTGACCGTCGGCTTCATCGCCTGGTACCTGCTGTTCGTCCTGCTCTCGAACTACGCGGACGACTTCATGGGCACCAAGCTGTTCGGCAACATCAACGTCGCCTTCGTGCTCGGCCTCGCCCAGTTCCTCACCACGTTCCTCATCGCCTGGTGGTACTCGCGGTACGCCAACTCGAAACTCGACCCCAAGGCCGAGGCCATCAAGTCCCGGATGGAGGGTGGCGCATGAGCCCCGCGATCATTCTGGCCGCCGGCGAGGCCAGCCGGCACCGCCCACTGATCATCAGCCTGTTCGCGGTGTTCGTCGCCGCGACCCTCGTCATCACCGTCTGGGCGGGCCGACAGACCAAGAGCGCCGCGGACTTCTACGCGGGCGGCCGTCAGTTCACCGCCTTCCAGAACGGCCTCGCCGTCTCAGGCGACTACATGTCCGCCGCGTCCTTCCTCGGCATCGCGGGCGCCATCGCCCTCTTCGGATACGACGGCTTCCTGTACTCCATCGGCTTCCTGGTCGCCTGGCTGGTGGCCCTGCTCCTGGTCGCCGAACCGCTGCGCAACTCCGGCCGGTACACGATGGGCGACGTCCTCGCGTACCGCATGCGCCAGCGCCCGGTCCGTACGGCCGCGGGCACCTCCACGATCGTCGTGTCGATCTTCTACCTGCTGGCCCAGATGGCGGGCGCGGGCGTCCTGGTCTCGCTGCTCCTCGGCATCACCAGCGACGCCGGCAAGGTCGGCATCGTCGCCCTCGTCGGCGTCCTGATGATCGTTTACGTCACCATCGGCGGCATGAAGGGCACCACCTGGGTACAGATGGTCAAGGCGGTCCTGCTGATCATCGGCGCCCTGCTGCTCACCTTCCTCGTACTGCTGAAGTTCAACTTCAACATCTCCGACCTGCTCGGCAAGGCCGCGGACAACAGCGGCAAGGGCTCGCCCTTCCTGGAGCCCGGCCTCAAGTACGGCGCCACCTCCACCACCAAGCTGGACTTCATCTCCCTGGGCCTGGCGCTGGTCCTCGGCACCGCGGGCCTGCCGCACATCCTGATCCGCTTCTACACGGTGCCCACGGCCAAGACCGCGCGGAAGTCGGTGAACTGGGCGATCGGCCTCATCGGCGCCTTCTACCTGATGACCCTCGCCCTCGGCTTCGGTGCCGCCGCACTGATCAAACCGGCCGAGATCATCGCCTCCAACAAGGCGGGCAACACGGCGGCACCCCTCCTGGCGCTCCATCTGGGAGGCGTCGACTCCAACTGGGGCGCCATCCTGCTCGCCTCCATCTCCGCCGTCGCCTTCGCCACGATCCTCGCGGTCGTCGCCGGTCTGACGCTGGCCTCGTCCTCCTCGTTCGCGCACGACATCTACGCGAACGTCATCAAGAAGGGGCAGGCCACCGAGAAGCAGGAGGTCAGTGCCGCGCGCTACGCGACGATCGCCATCGGTGCCGTCTCCATCGGCCTGGGGGCCCTCGCCCGCGACCTGAACGTCGCCGGTCTCGTGGCACTCGCCTTCGCGGTGGCCGCCTCCGCCAACCTGCCGACCATCCTCTACAGCCTCTTCTGGAAGCGGTTCACCACGCAGGGCGCCCTCTGGTCGATCTACGGCGGTCTGGTCACCGCGGTCGGCCTGGTGCTGTTCTCGCCGGTGGTCTCGGGCAAGCCCACTTCGATGTTCCCGGACGCCGACTTCCACTGGTTCGCGCTGGAGAACCCTGGGATCATCTCCATCCCGGTCGGCTTCCTGTTGGGCTGGCTCGGCACGATCCTGTCCAAGGAGGAGCCGGACACCGGCAAGTACGCCGAGCTGGAGGTTCGCTCGCTCACGGGCACCGGAGCGCACTGAGACCGCACCGCTCACGGCCGCGTCGTAGATCCCTACGACGCGGCCGCGTCGTACCTCGTGGGATCGGGCCGCTGTTGATGTCGGTGCCGTCACGTAGGCTCGACGGTGTCTGATACATATGATCCGCTTCGAGGGAGGGGGCCACGTGCTCATCGACACTTATGGCCGAGTGGCCACCGACCTGCGCGTCTCGCTGACCGACAGGTGCAATCTGCGGTGTACGTACTGCATGCCCGAAGAGGGCCTGCAGTGGCTGGCGAAGCCCGATCTGCTCACGGACGACGAGATCGTCCGCCTGATAGACATCGCGGTCACCAGCCTCGGCATCACCGAGGTCCGCTTCACCGGCGGCGAGCCGATGCTGCGCCCCGGCCTGGTCGGCATCGTCGAGCGGGTCGCCGCGCTCGCTCCCCGCCCCCAGATGTCCCTGACGACCAACGGCATCGGGCTCAAGCGCACCGCGACGGCCCTGAAAGCGGCGGGCCTGGACCGAGTGAACGTCTCGCTGGACACCCTGCGCCCCGACGTCTTCAAGACCCTCACCCGCCGTGACCGCCACAAGGACGTCCTCGACGGCCTCGAGGCGGCCCGCGACGCCGGCCTGACCCCGGTCAAGGTCAACTCCGTCCTCATGCCGGGACTGAATGACGACGAGGCGCCTGACCTGCTCGCCTGGGCGGTGGAGCACGACTACGAGCTGCGCTTCATCGAGCAGATGCCCCTGGACGCCCAGCACGGCTGGAAGCGCGAGGGCATGGTCACCGCCGGTGACATCCTCACCTCACTGCGCACCCGCTTCGAGCTCACCGAGGAAGGCGCCGGAGAGCGGGGTTCCGCTCCCGCCGAGCGCTGGCTCGTCGACGGCGGCCCGCAGCGCGTCGGCGTGATCGCCTCGGTCACCCGCCCGTTCTGCTCGGCCTGCGATCGCACGCGCCTGACGGCCGACGGCCAGGTCCGCACCTGCCTGTTCGCCACCGAGGAGACCGATCTGCGCGCCGCCCTGCGCTCGGACGCCCCCGATGAGGAGATCGCCCGCATATGGCGGCTCGCGATGTGGGGCAAGAAGGCGGGCTCGGGCCTGGACGACCCGTCGTTCCTGCAGCCGGAGCGCCCGATGTCGGCGATCGGCGGCTAGGAGCCCTCCGGGGACTCCCACTCCTCCAAGAGGACCACGTCCTTCAGGAACCCCCGCACGCCGAGGAACTGGGACAGATGCTCGCGATGCTCCTCGCACGCGAGCCACGTCTTCCTGCGCTCCGCAGTGTGCAGCTTCGGGTTGTTCCAGGCGAGCACCCACAGAGCGTCGGCGCGGCAGCCCTTGGCCGAGCACTGCGGAGTACTGGGGGCAGGGGAGGCATCGGGGAGCGGGAGATTCACGCCTCAACCCTAAGCGGCCTTGCGCACCGTCCCGAACGGCTGGGAACGGGTCCGAACGTCCCCGAAATGGCGACGCCGAGCAGCCACGGGGGGAGCTGCCCGGCGTCGGTCCGTCGCTCCGACGGGGGATGCGGAGCGCGTACGAAGTATGTCACGGGTAACCCATCGCCCGGCACCTGAACAACATGATTGATCTGAGCTTTTCTTGAGCTTGGCACACGGCTGGATTCCGTTTTCGGAGGATCCTCCGTGGTCAGATCGGGGTCAGGTCGGAGTCAGATCGGGGTCAGGTCGGAGTCAGATCGGGGTCAGGTCGGGGTCACGTCCGGTCGTGCGGCGCGCTCCGCGGACGCGTCCCGGTCAGCCGCGACGTCCTCCGGAACGGGTTCCGTAAAACCGTCCTCCAGCGGCGGAGCGATCATCGGGGGAGTGGGAACGGTGACGAACGTCGTGGGAAGCGACGGCGCGTTCTCCCGGCCCGCGTTGGCGATGACCACGGCGATGTAGGGCAAAAGCGCCCCGAGTACCAGCGCGACGAGCGCGACGTGCCGCTCGACGTTCCACAGGGTGGCCGCCAGGATCACGGCGACGGTACGGACGGACATCGAGATGACATAGCGGCGCTGCCGTCCGCGTACGTCCTCGTCCAGTCCCTGCCTGGCTCCGGTGATCCGGAAGACCTGGCCGTTGCTCTGCTTCCTGATCACGTGCCACACACCTGCCTCTGTCGGACGCTCCCCGGTCCGTTACGCGGTCCGAACCCGGTCAAGGAAGCAGGCCCGAACAAGTTCCACGTTACGCCGCGGCTGCGCCGCGTTCGAGAGCGGGGCATGTCCTGACGGGGTGGACATGGTGCGTCGTAGCGCGTACGGCTCCGCCCGACATGCGCCGTACGGCGGGCAGCCCGACACTGGCCGTACTGGTCACGTAGAGCCGTACAAGGAGGCAGACATGGGCTGGTTGTGGGCGATCATCGTCGGATTCGTCCTGGGCCTGCTGGCCAAGGCGATCATTCCGGGCAAGCAGCACAGCCCACTCTGGCTGACCACCATCTTCGGCATCCTCGGCGCCATCGTCGGCAACGCGATCGCCCGAGCCATCGGAATCGCCGAGACCAGGGGCATCGACTGGGGCCGGCACGGACTCCAGCTCGCGGCGGCGATCGTCATCGTCTTCCTCGGCGACATGCTCTACATGGCGGTGCGGGGCAACAAGGCGAGGGCCTGACGGGACGGCTTGGCGGTACGGCTGCACGGTTGCACGGCTCCGGCGGTACGCGGCCCGCAAGGACTGGCGGTACGGCTCTGCACGGCTGGCCGGTACGCCCGTACGGCCGGGCGGAACGACGCAGGGGGCGGCCCGTAACGGAACCGCCCCCTGCGCTCAGGCACTGCAGACGCCTCAGGCGCCCGTGACCTCCACCGCGGCCAGGTTCTTCTTGCCCCGGCGCAGCACCAGCCACCGCCCGTGCAGCAGATCCTCCTTGGCGGGGACCGCGTCCTCGGCGGCGACCTTCACGTTGTTCACGTACGCGCCGCCCTCCTTGACCGTGCGGCGCGCCGCCGACTTGCTCGCCACCAGGCCGACCTCCGCGAAGAGGTCCACGACCGGTCCGAGCTCGGCGACCTGGACGTGCGGCACCTCGGAGAGAGCCGCGGTCAGCGTCCTCTCGTCGAGCTCGGCCAGCTCACCCTGCCCGAAGAGGGCCTTGGACGCGGCGATCACGGCGGCCGTCTGGTCGGCGCCGTGCACCAGCGTCGTCAGCTCCTCGGCGAGCGCGCGCTGCGCCGCCCGGGCCTGCGGACGCTCCTCGGTCTGCTTCTCCAGCTCTTCCAGCTCCTCGCGGGACCTGAAGGAGAGGATGCGCATGTACGTAGAGATGTCGCGGTCGTCGACGTTCAACCAGAACTGGTAGAACGCGTACGGCGTCGTCATCTCCGGGTCGAGCCAGATGGCGCCGCCCTCGGTCTTGCCGAACTTGGTGCCGTCCGCCTTGACCATCAGCGGCGTCGCCAGGCAGTGCGCCGTGGCGTCCGGCTCCAGGCGGTGGATCAGGTCCAGGCCCGCCGTGAGGTTGCCCCACTGGTCGCTGCCGCCCTGCTGGAGCGTGCAGCCGTACCGTCGGTACAGCTCCAGGAAGTCCATGCCCTGCAGCAGTTGGTAGCTGAACTCCGTGTAGCTGATGCCCTCCTGGGACTCCAGGCGCCGGGCCACGGAATCCTTCGTCAGCATCTTGTTGACGCGGAAGTGCTTGCCGATGTCCCGCAGGAACTCGATGGCCGACAGACCGGCCGTCCAGTCCAGGTTGTTCACCATCACCGCGGCGTTCTCGCCCTCGAAGGACAGGAACGGCTCGATCTGCCCGCGCAGCCGGTTGACCCAGTTCGCGACCGTCTCCGGGTCGTTCAGCGTGCGCTCTGCCGTCGGGCGCGGGTCGCCGATCTGGCCGGTCGCCCCGCCGACGAGCGCCAGCGGACGCAGACCCGCCTGCTGAAGCCGGCGCATGGTGAGCACCTGCACCAGATGACCGACGTGCAAGGAGGCGGCTGTCGGGTCGAAACCGCAATAGAACGTGACGGGACCGTCCGCGAGCGCCTTGCGCAAAGCGTCCTCGTCAGTGGACAGGGCGAACAGCCCCCGCCACTTCAGCTCGTCGACGATGTCCGTCACGGTTCTCGTATCTCCTTGGGTGGTCACATGAATCAGGTACGAGGTTATACGCCCTGACTGACAGAGCTCATATTGAAGTCCGGCACCCGCAGGGCCGGCATCGCAGCCCTAGTGAACCAGTCGCTCCACTCCCGGGGCAGCGTCTTTTCCGTCCGGCCCGCCTCCGTCGCCCGTCCCAGCAGGTCCACCGGCGACTCGTTGAACCGGAAGTTGTTCACCTCGCCGACGACCTGGCCGTTCTCGACGAGGTAGACGCCGTCCCGGGTCAGCCCGGTCAGCAGCAGCGTCGCCGGGTCGACCTCGCGGATATACCAGAGGCAGGTCAGCAGCAGACCGCGCTCGGTGGCGGCGACCATCTCCTCCAGGGAGCGGTCCTGGCCGCCGTCCAGGATGAGGTTGCCGATCGACGGAGCGACCGGAAGCCCGGTCAGCCCGGCGCTGTGCCGGGTGGTGGACAGGTGCTTGAGCTCGCCCTCGCGGATCCACTCGGTGGCGTTGAGGGGGAGCCCGTTGTCGAACACGGACGCGTCGTCGCCCGAGGAGTGCGCGAGGACGAAGGGGGCGGACTCGAGGCCCGGCTCGTTCGGGTCGCTGCGCAGGGTCAGCGGCAGCTCGGTGAGCTGCTCGCCGACGCGGGTGCCGCCCCCCGGCTTGCTGAAGACGGTCCGGCCCTCGGCAGCGTCCCGGGCGGCGGCGGACCACATCTGGTAGATCAGCAGATCCGCCACAGCGGTCGGCGGGAGCAGCGTCTCGTAGCGCCCGGCGGGCAGGTCGATACGGCGCTCGGCCCAGCCGAGCCGTACGGCCAGCTCCGCGTCCAGCGCCGCCGGATCGACGTCCTTGAAGTCCCGCGTCGACCGCCCCGCCCACGCCGACCGGGTACGGTCCGGGGACTTGGCGTTGAGCTCCAGCGTGCCCTTGGGCTGGTCGTGCCGCAGGCGCAGTCCCGTCGACGTACCGAGATAGCTGGAGACGAGCTCGTGGTTGGCGAAGCCGTACAGCTCGCGCCCGCCCGCCCGCGCGCGGGCGACCGACTCACCCAGCGCCGGCGCGAAGTCCGCGAACACGGCGGACGAGGTCTCGGCCGGCGCGTCCGTGAAGTCGGGGGACTCCGGTACGCCCGTGACCAGCGGCTGGGCGTCCTCGGCGGGACCGGCGCCACGCGCGGCGGCCTCGGCGGCCCGCACCAGCGGCTCCAGCTCGTCGGCGGTCACGGCCGAGCGCGAGACCACGCCGGACGCGGTGCCCTCGCGGCCCTCGACGGTGGCGATCACGGTCAGGGTGCGCCCGCGCGTGACACCGTTCGTGGTCAGCGCGTTGCCCGCCCAGCGCAGGTTCGCGGTCGACTCCTCGTCGGCGATCACCACACAGCCGTCGGCACGGGACAGTTCGAGGGCGCGCTCGACGACCTCGTGCGGCTTGTTCGTACGAGCGGTCATCGACCCGCCTCCTGCGTGGTGTTGAGGATGTTCACGCCCTTGAAGAGGGCGGACGGGCAGCCGTGCGACACCGCCGCGACCTGGCCCGGCTGGGCCTTGCCACAGTTGAAGGCACCGCCCAGGACGTACGTCTGCGGGCCGCCCACCGCGGCCATCGAACCCCAGAAGTCGGTGGTCGTCGCCTGGTATGCGACATCGCGCAGCTGGCCGGTGATCCTGCCGTTCTCGATCTTGAAGAAGCGCTGTCCGGTGAACTGGAAGTTGTAGCGCTGCATGTCGATGGACCAGGACCGGTCGCCGACGACGTAGATACCCCGGTCGACGCTGCCGATGAGGTCCTCCGTGGACAGCCCCCCGGGATCCGGCTGGAGCGACACGTTGGCCATGCGCTGCACGGGCACATGCCCGGGGGAGTCGGCGTACGCGCATCCGTTGGAGCGCTCGAAGCCGGTGAGCCTCGCGATGCGCCGGTCCAGCTGGTACCCGACGAGCGTCCCGTCCTTGACGAGATCCCAGGACTGCCCCGCCACGCCCTCGTCGTCGTACCCGATGGTCGCGAGCCCGTGCTCGGCGGTGCGGTCCCCGGTGACGTTCATCAGCTCGGAGCCGTACTTCAGCTTGCCCAGCTGGTCGAAGGTGGCGAAGGACGTACCGGCGTACGCGGCCTCGTAGCCCAGCGCGCGGTCCAGCTCGGTGGCGTGTCCGATGGACTCGTGGATGGTCAGCCAGAGGTTGGAGGGGTCGACGACGAGGTCGTACACGCCCGCCTCGACGCTCGGCGCCCGCATCTTCTCGGCGAGCAGCTCCGGGATACGCCCGAGCTCGGACTCCCAGTCCCAGCCGGTGCCCATCAGGTACTCCCAGCCGCGCCCTACCGGCGGCGCGATGGTCCGCATCGAGTCGAATTCGCCGCTCGACTCGTCGACGGCGACGGCGGTGAGCTGCGGGTGCAGCCGCACCCGCTGCTGGGTGGTGACGGTCCCGGCGGTGTCGGCGTAGAACTTGTTCTCGTGCACGGTCAGCAGCGAGGCGTCGACGTGATTGACGCCGTCGGCTGCCAGCAGCCGGGCACTCCAGTCCGCGAGCAGCCCGGCCTTCTCCTCGGCCGGCACGGAGAAGGGATCGATGTCGTACGAGGAGATCCACGTCTGCTCGGTGTGCACCGGCTCCTCCGCCAGCTCCACACGCTCGTCGGACCCGGCGGCCTTGATCACCTGGGCCGACAGCTTCGCCATCGCCACGGCCTGCGACGCCACCTTCGCGGCGGCGTCCATCGTCAGATCCACGCCCGACGCGAACCCCCAGGTGCCGCCGTGCACCACCCGCACCGCGTACCCCAGGTCCGTGGTGTCCGACGACCCGGCCGGCTTGGCGTCCCGCAGCCGCCAGGCCGCGCTGCGCACCCGTTCGAACCGGAAGTCCGCGTGCTCGGCGCCGAGGGCACGAGCGCGTGCCAGTGCGGCGTCGGCCAGGGCGCGCAGCGGTAGCGCCGTGAAGGCTTCGTCGATGGAATGAGGCACCGAGGTCTCCCTGCTGTCGTGGCCTGTCGGGTCCGATCATGTCGCGCGGGCAGGCCCGGCGGCCACGTCTTTCCGATGGCGGCACAGGTTTCGGTCGGCCGACGACGGCTTTCGATCCGGCCGACGACGGCGTTCCGTTCCGTCAGCCATGGCCTTGGGTCCGGCCGACGACAGCTTCCCGTCCGGCCGTCGACCGGCTTCCGGGTGGTGGGCCACGACTCGCGGTCCGGCCGACGACGGCGTTCCGTTCCGTCAGCCATGGCCTTGGGTCCGGCCGACGACGGCGTTCCGTTCCGTCAGCCATGGCCTTGGGTCCGGCCGACGACAGCTCCCCGTCCGGCCGTCGACCGGCTTCCGGGCGGTGGGCCACGACTCGCGGTCCGGCCGACGACGGCGTTCCGATCCGTCAGCCACGGCTTTGGGTCCGGTCGGCCGCCGCTTTCTGTAGGGATCCGACAGGGAGTCCCCGGTGCCACTGTCGGTGCCCGATTCTTCGCGTGGCGGAGTGGACCGATAGGTTTTCGAGGAAGGCGCCTGTCTTGCAGGGGTTCCAGTCCGCTATCGAAAGGGTGATCCGTTGAGCCGCTCGGTTCTCGTCACCGGAGGCAACCGGGGCATCGGCCTCGCCATCGCCCGCGCGTTCGCCGACGCCGGCGACAAGGTCGCGATCACATACCGTTCCGGTGAGCCGCCGGCCGGCTTCCTGGCTGTCAAGTGCGACATCACCGACACCGAGCAGGTGGAGCAGGCATACAAGGAGATCGAGGCCGAGCACGGCCCGGTCGAGGTCCTGGTCGCCAACGCCGGTGTCACCAAGGACCAGCTCCTGATGCGCATGTCCGAGGAGGACTTCACCTCGGTCATCGACACGAACCTCACCGGCGCCTTCCGCGTCGTCAAGCGCGCCAACCGCGGCATGCTGCGCGCGAAGAAGGGCCGCGTCGTCCTCATCTCGTCGGTCGTCGGGCTGCTCGGCTCGGCGGGGCAGGCGAACTACGCCGCCTCCAAGGCCGCTCTGGTCGGTTTCGCGCGCTCACTCGCCCGGGAGCTCGGCTCGCGCAACATCACCTTCAACGTCGTCGCGCCCGGTTTCGTCGACACGGACATGACCCAGGCGCTCACCGACGACCAGCGTGCGAACATCGTGTCGCAGGTGCCGCTGGGCCGGTACGCGCAGCCCGAGGAGATCGCCGCGACGGTGCGGTTCCTCGCCTCGGACGACGCCTCGTACATCACTGGAGCCGTCATTCCGGTTGACGGCGGACTGGGAATGGGTCACTGATCACCATGAGCGGAATTCTCGAGGGCAAGCGCGTCCTGATCACCGGTGTGCTGATGGAGTCCTCCATCGCCTTCCACACCGCCAAGCTGGCCCAGGAGCAGGGTGCCGAGATCATCCTCACCGCGTTCCCGCGGCCCACGCTGACCGAGCGCATCGCCAGGAAGCTCCCCAAGCCCACCAAGGTCATCGAGCTCGACGTCACCAACGACGAGCACCTCGCCCGGCTGGCCGACATCGTCGGCGAGGAGCTGGGCAGCCTCGACGGCGTCGTCCACTCCATCGGCTTCGCGCCGCAGGACGCCCTCGGCGGCAACTTCCTGAACACGCCGTTCGAGTCGGTCGCCACGGCCATGCACGTCTCGGCGTTCTCCCTGAAGTCGCTGACCATGGCCTGCCTGCCGCTGATGCAGAACGGCGGCTCGGTCGTCGGCCTCACCTTCGACGCGCAGTACGCATGGCCGCAGTACGACTGGATGGGCCCGGCCAAGGCCGCCCTGGAGGCCACCAACCGCTACCTCGCCCGCGACCTGGGCAAGCAGAACGTGCGCTCCAACCTCATCTCCGCGGGCCCGATCGGCTCCATGGCCGCCAAGTCCATCCCGGGCTTCAGCGAGTTGGCGGCCGTGTGGGACTCGCGCGCGCCCCTGGAGTGGGACCTCAAGGACCCGGAGCCGGCGGGCCGCGGTGTCGTCGCCCTGCTGAGCGACTGGTTCCCGAAGACCACGGGCGAGATCATCCACGTGGACGGCGGTCTGCACGCGATCGGCGCGTAAGCGCTTGCGCAAGCGCTCGGTCAACCGCTTGCGCAAGCGGTTGCGTAAGCGCTTATGTAAGCGCTTAGGCACGACATCGACGCCCCATTTCCCGCAACGCGCGGGAAGCGGGGCGTCACCCATTTGGCCCACCGGTCGGGCGGAGACCGCCGGTAACGGCGCACTCTGGGGTCAGGCGTTCCGTACGCGCCCGCCCCCTCCCCAGCACGGCCGAGGAGGTCTCCCTTGTGCGCCTGTTCCCTCGTTTCGCACCCGTGCTAGCCGCGCTGGCACTCCTGGTCGCGCTGCCCTGCGACGCGGCCTCGCACATCCGGAAAACCGCCCCTCACGCGCGCGTGCCTCACGAGGGGCCCTTCGGGGCCTCGTGCCGCACCACGGTGCGGGGGTCGCATGTGACCGCCTACTGCCACAACCCGTATCCGGAGACCGACAGGGTCGCCCTGCACATCGAGTGCGACCGCTGGTGGGACATCGACAGCGACAGCACCCCGGTCGACACCGGGCCCGCGGCCACGGTGCGGCTCACCGGCCGGTGCTGGAAGGAGATCCGCTCGGTCTGGGTGAGCCACCAGAACCAGGGGACTTGAGCCTCCCGGGACGGCACAGGAACGGATAACCCGCGGCCTCCGTGGCGGCCGCCTCCGCGTCACCCGCGCGGATCGCGTCGACGAGCCGGGCGTGGTCCATGTACGTCTCCGGCGTCAGCTCCTCGCCGACGTCCTCGCGCAGCCAGTCGCGCAGCACCTCACCCAGGTCCGCGTACATCGCCGTCATGACGTCGTTGTGGGACGCGGCGACCACCGCCAGATGGAAGGTCGCGTCGGCGGTCACGAAGGCCTCCGCTTCCCCCGACTCCCAGGCTTCCTCCCGCCGTAGGAGAAGTACGTCCAGCTGCTTGAGGTCGCGCTCGGTGCGCCGCTCGGCGGCCAGCTTGGCGGCGCTCGACTCCAGCGTGGAGCGGAGTTCGGCGATGTGCCGCGGGTCGGCGTCCGCGAAGCGGCGGTGCATCACACCCGCCAGCTCGCTGGTCGCCACGACATAGGTGCCGGAGCCCTGGCGGATGTCGAGCAGGCCGTTGTGGGCGAGCGCGCGGACGGCCTCGCGCACCGTGTTGCGGGCGACGCCGAGCTGTTCGACGAGCTCCGGTTCGGTGGGGATGCGGGAGCCGACCGGCCACTCGCCCGAGGTGATCTGGTTCCGCAGTTCGGCGATGACCTGCTCGGACAGCGCCGAACGGCGGGGGTGGCTCAGCGGCATGACGGTCCTTCGTACGGGCCCGGGGTGATCGCTCACGGGCCGGAGGCTCCGGAGATTAACGCAGCGGGATTGGACAGCCAATCATCCCATGATTCTATGATGACGCCATGGCAAGCGAGGAGACCCGGACGATGACGTCCACACCGATGCGCGGCTCCAGCGAGAGCACGCAACCCCGAACGCCCGCCACGCGCGCGTGGCCGACGCGGCTCGTGGTCGTGGGCATCGTCCTCACCGCACTCAACCTGCGCCCGGCCATCACCAGTCTCGGCGCCCTCCTGGAAGAGGTGCGCGGCGGGCTCGGCATGAGCGGCAGCGTCGCCGGACTGCTCACCTCCGTACCGCCGCTCTGCTTCGCCGTCTTCGGGGTCATGGCGCCACGCCTCGCCCGCCGCTTCGGGCCCGGCGCGGTCGTCTGCGCGGGCATGGTCGCCATCACGGCGGGCCTGGGCATCCGGCCGTACGCCGGGAGCACGGCCGGCTTCCTGGCCGCCAGCGCACTCGCGCTCATGGGCATCGCCGTCAGCAACGTCCTGATGCCGGTGATCGTCAAGCGCTGGTTCCCGGACAAGGTCGGCTCCATGACCGGCCTGTACTCGATGGCCCTCGCGCTCGGCACCGCGGCCGCGGCCGCGGTGACCGTGCCCATGACCGCTGCCCTGGGCGGCGGCTGGCAGTCCGGGCTCGCGGTGTGGGCGGGGCTCGCGGCGGCGGCCGTACTGCCCTGGATCGCGCTCGTACGGGCCGGTGACCGACGGGGCTCCACGCCTGGCGCAGACGTTCGCCACGAGCCCGACGGGCTGCGCATCACCCGCAGCCGTACCGCCTGGGCGCTCGCCGTCTTCTTCGGACTCCAGGCCACCGCCGCGTACATCACGATGGGCTGGATGGCACAGATCTTCCGGGACGCGGGTGTCTCGGCGGGCACCGCGGGACTGCTCCTCGCCGTCACGATGGTGATGGGCGTGCCGCTGGCCTTCGTCATCCCGCGCCTCGCCACGCGGCTGCCCCATCAGGGACCGATCGTGGTCGCGCTGGGCGCCTGCGGACTCGCCGGATACGCGGGCCTGTACATCGCCCCGGCGGGCGGTGCCTGGGCCTGGGCCGTGCTGCTCGGCGTCTCCAACTGCGCCTTCCCGCTGGCCCTCACCATGGTCGGTATGCGGGCCAGGACCGGCGCGGGCGTCGCCCAGCTCTCGGCGTTCGCGCAGAGCACCGGCTATCTGCTCTCGATCCCGGGCCCGCTGCTCGTCGGCGTGCTCTACCAGCACAGCGGCGGCTGGGGCCTGCCGCTAGCCCTCATGGCCGGGCTGATGGTCCCGCAGATCGCGGTGGGCATTCTGGCGGGGCGCAACCGTACGGTGGAGGACGAGGCGGCCTGCTGAGCCGGGTTCCCGGTAACCGGCCCCGGCGGCGGCAAGGCGGACGAAGGGTGCGAGACTGGCCGCATGCCTGTGCTCGACCCGAATCCCCCAAACGGCCAGAAGAAGATGCTGCTCGTGCTCGGCGCGATGCTGGCCATCACCGTGATCATCGGCATCATCGCGTCGATCGCCTCGCCGTAACCACCGGTCACCGGACCCCCGTGGCGTCGATGGTGGGGCTAACCCCCCATCCCCTAGGGGGCGAGTGTCAGGGTCAAGTGGGTGGATCACCGGATGGGTTGAGGGCCGCGGAGTCCGTAGCTTCGAGATGTGGCCGCGAGGACGCGGACCACTCGAAGACCCACGGAGGCGGCATGTCGGCCAGTACGCACACCCGGCCCCACCCGGCGACCCCGGGGCGCGTGGACATCCGGCTGCCCTGGTGGGCCCTCGCCCTGCCCACGCTCGCCTTCGGCACCCTGCTCCTTCTGATACTCAACCCGGTGGACGCGCACGCCACGGGCGGTGACCCGTCGATCACCCACGTCTTTGAGCGTGTCCAGCGCACCGTGCTGCACCAGGCGCCGTAGACGGCCCACACCTGCCCCGCCCGCGCCACCCGGAGGACCTCGTCACCCCCGCCGGGAGAGCGCATCAACTCCCTGAGCCTCATGGCCTGTTTCATGCGAAGCTGGGACGCATGAGCGTCGCAGAACCCCGCAGGATCGTCCTCTTCCGGCATGCGAAAGCCGACTGGCCACAGATGCCCGACCATGAGCGGCCGCTCGCCGACCGGGGCCGCAAGGACGCCGCCGTCGCCGGACGCAAGCTGGCCGACACCGGCATCCCCTTCGACCTGGCCCTCTGCTCCACCGCGACCCGGACCCGCGAGACCTGGAAGCTCGCCGTCCACGAGCTCGCGCACCGGCCGAAAACGGTCTATGAGGAGCGGCTCTACGAAGCCTCGCCCGGCGAGCTGATCGCCGTGCTCAACGAAACCCCCGACGACGCACAGAACGTGATCCTGATCGGTCACAACCCGGGCGTGCACGGTCTCGCCGACATCCTGGCCGGCCAGGCCGAGGGTGACACCCTCACCCGGATGAACAGCCGCGGCTTCCCCGCCGCCGCCTTCGCGGTGCTCTCCTTCGACGGCTCCTGGAAATCCCTGGAGCCCGGAGCGTGCACCCTGCTCGACTACTGGGCGCCGAGCGAGTAACCCCCGACTACCGAGACGGGCCCGGCACCACCAAGGTGCCGGGCCTCACCGACGTACGACCGAAGCCGCGACCGCCGCATCGGCTCAGTGATCGTCGTCCTCATGCATGTCAGCCGCCTCGACCTCTTCGCGCGTGACGCCCAGCAAATAAAGAACCGTGTCCAGGAACGGGAAGTTCACCGCGGTGTGCGCGGCCTCCCGCACGACGGGCTTGGCGTTGAACGCAACCCCCAGACCCGCCGCATTGAGCATGTCCAGATCATTGGCGCCATCGCCGATCGCGACGGTCTGGACGAGCGGCACACCGGCCTCGGCGGCGAAGCGGCGCAGCAGCCGCGCCTTGCCCGCGCGGTCCACGATCTCCCCGACGACCCGACCCGTCAGCTTCCCGTCGACGATCTCCAGCGTGTTGGCCTGCGCGAAGTCGAGCCCGAGCCGCTCCTTCAGATCATCGGTCACCTGGGTGAACCCGCCCGAGACGACACCGACTTGGAAGCCGAGCCGCTTGAGCGTACGGATCAGCGTGCGCGCCCCCGGAGTCAGCCGCACCTCTTCGCGCACCTTGTCCACCACCGAGGCGTCCAGCCCCTCGAGGAGCGCCACGCGCGCGTGCAGCGACTGCTCGAAGTCCAGCTCCCCGCGCATCGCGGCCGCCGTCACCTCGGTGACCTCGGCCTCGCACCCCGCATGCGCCGCGAAGAGCTCGATCACCTCGTCCTGGATGAGGGTCGAGTCCACGTCCATGACGACCAGACGCTGGGCCCGCCGGTGCAGCCCGGCCGCGACCACCGCGACATCGACGCCGAGCGCGGCGGCCTCGGTCACCAGCGCGGTACGCAGAGCCTCCGTCTCCGCACCGGACACAGCGAACTCGACAGCGGTCACCGGATACTTGGCGAGCCGAAAGATACGGTCGATGTTCCCGCCGGTCTTCGTGATCCGCGCGGCGATCGCGGCCGTCGATTCCGCGGTGAGCGGATGCCCGAGCACCGTCACCAGCGAACGCCCGACCCCGCGCGGCCGGTTGTCACCCAGCCCGGAGATGATCTCCGCCTGCATCTTCATCGACTCCGCCCAGCTGTGGACGGTGGCCCGCAGATCCCCCTCCACCCCGGCGGGCGGCTCGGTCACGAGCGCGCACAGCACCATTCGGCCACGGGTCACGACCTGCTCGATGTCGACCACGTCGACGGAGTAGGCGGCGAGAGTGTCGAAGAGTCCGGCGGTAATACCCGGCCGGTCCTTGCCAAAGATCTTGACCAGAAGAGTGGGGACGTCAGAGGTCTGCGAAGCGCTCATGGTGCTCCCACCGTATCCGGCACCCAGTGCCTTCCGCCCCCGAGGTCCGCCCAGCGGACAGAGAACACTGGATGACCCCGCAGTAGCGCCCCCATGACCACCAGGCAACGCCTCACCCCTGCGCTCGCGCCCCCGCCACCCACGGAAGAGACGCAAACCCCCACCGGGCACGCACCCGTCCGCACCCGGAAGGGACGCAAACCCCCACCGGGCACGCACCCGCCCACCCACGGAAGGGGCCGTGCCGGTACATCGAATGCCCGCATCCGAACGGATCAAAAGAAAACAGCACCTCTAGTCCCACAGCGGATCCGTTCGGATGCGGGCGGATGTACCGGCGCGGCCCCGACCCCCCACCGGCCGGACGCGACCCACGTCAGCCCCGAGGCCTCCGAGGCGGCGGCTCATCCGGCGGAGGCTGAGGCAGAGGCGGAGTCGGCCCGCCAGCCGACCACGACCGCCGACCCCGCTTCGGCGGCGAAGCCGGCCCGACAGGCCCCACCACGGTAGGTGCCCCATACACATCACCAGCCGCCCGCCTTCCCTCCGGTTCCCGCCGTCCCTCCGGTTCCCGTCCTCCCCCCGGTCCCCGCAACTCTTCCGGCACCCGCAGATACGGATTGGTATCGGGATTAGGCGCCCGATAAGAGGCCCGAGGCCGATACGGCCCAGCCTCCCCACCCAGCGCCGAGGGCTCCCCACCCAGCGCCGACGGCTCCCCACCCCACACCGAGGGCTCCGCACCGGCCCCGCCACCCCGCGCCGGCCCCGCCACCCGCCCCCCCGCGGCCCCGCTCACGCACGCCACCAACGCCCCCACCGCCCCCGCCCCCGCTCCCCACACCCCGCCGAGCAGCAACGCCACCCCCAAGCGCCCGTGCAACACGATCCCCGCGCCGAACGCGTCGAACCCGAGCACCGACAGCGACGCGTCCGCGGACACCTCCGTCAGCCATGCGAGCAAAGGCAGCGCCAGCGCGGTCACCACCCCGAGCCGAACAGCGCAGTGCCCCGCGAAGCCGAGGGCACCCCCGCCCCGTACATCTGTGGCACCCGCGACTCCGGCGACGGTGGCACCGGCCCCCCGTACAAATGGCGTACGCGTGGCCGTCAGCACGCCCGCGAACAGCATCATGAGCGCGGTCGCGACCCCCAACAGCCACACACGCCCGTCGAGTTCGGCGAGTCGGCCCAGCGTGACGGCCCTGCCGGAATCCACCCGCAGCAAGTCGTCCAGCGGATGGGGGAGCAGCTTGGCGAGTTCACCCGTGGCCCGGCCGTCCCAGGGCACGAAGAGCCCGATGGGGATGCCGAGCCACACACCGTTCGGAGTGCCCAGCAGCGCCGCTCCCGCTATCCGCTGGGGATGGTCGTCGCCGATCGCCGCGTACGCCGCCGCCGCGAGCCCCGCCGCGACCGCGACCAGCAGCACCGCCACGAGCGCGGAGGCGGCCGGCCGCACCACCCGGTGCACGGCGTCCAAGCCGCGCGGCAGCGGCGTACGCCGGGAGGCCAGCAGCGAGATCACCAGGACCCCGGCCGCCCAGGCCGCGCCGCCGAGCAGTGTCGGCACGGTGTCGACCGTGAACCCCACGGCCGCCTTCGCGTGCACGAGGTCGCCGATCTTGCCGGGCAGCAGCCCGCCGAGGTCCCCGAGCCCGCCGGGCAGCTTGTCCGTGATGTCACCGAGCCCGCCGCCACCCGTGACCTTGTCGAGCCCCAGCTTGCTCCCGTCGATGGTGATGACGTCGTGACCGGCCCAGGCGAGCCCACCCAGCGTGGCCACGAAAAGGACCACCACCATGCCCGCACGCGCGAGGAGTTCGGACAGCGCGATCACAACTCCCGCCCCGCGCAAGGAACGTAGGAAGAACCACGCCATCAGCAGCGCGCCGACCAGCCCGACACCCAAGGGCGTGATCTGGATGGCCGTGTGCGCCTCCGCTCCTTTCAGGCCGAACGCCGACACGTCGCCGGACGGCTTCACCGCACCATTCGCCCCGAG
Source organism: Streptomyces sp. NPDC048415 (assembly GCF_040651675.1). Lineage (NCBI taxonomy): Bacteria > Bacillati > Actinomycetota > Actinomycetes > Kitasatosporales > Streptomycetaceae > Streptomyces > Streptomyces sp. NPDC048415. The sequence goes on from NZ_JBEZKJ010000086.1 coordinate 20,181, forward strand.
CGCCACCACCGCCGCGGTCATCGGCCCGAGCGAGGCCGCCGCGTCCGCGCCGAGCAGATGCAGTCCGAGCGCGGCCGTGCCCGCCATACCGATCAACGCCCAGCTCACCGAGGCGATCGCGGACAACAGCACATCACCCCACGGCACACTCCTGGCACGGCCGCCGTGCTCCACGATCTCCATGCTCATCGCCAGACCCCCCGATCCGCGCCGCGGCGATCCACCGCGGATGTCCCCCTCGCGTGGGATTACCACTCTCCGGGCCGGTTTCAACCCCGTCAACGGAAACGGACAACCCGCCCGTACGCAGTCTTCACAGGGCCCGACTTTCGGTCAGGGGGCCGCTACTGAAATAGTTCCCCCCGATGTTCGACATCCCTAGACTCCCTGTGATGGGGGTAACTCGGGGGACAACTCAGTGGGGCATGGAGTGCCGGAACTCGTACTGGAATTGAATGGACGGACCTGGACGCTCGATGCGTCCAGGCCACACACCCTCGGACGTGATCCGCAGGGGGACATCGTGCTCGATGACGCCAGGGTGTCCTGGCGTCACGCCACGATCAGCTGGGGCGGCCGGAGTTGGGTCATCGAGGACCACGGCAGCACCAACGGCACGTTCGTGCAGGGGCAGCGGATCCACCAGATGGAGATCGGCCCCGGCTCGGCAGTGCACCTCGGCAACGCGACCGACGGACCGCGCCTGAACCTGTCCGGCGCCGCGGCCGCAGTCGCCTCGCCGCAGGCGCAGCCGCAGCCGCAGCAACAGCCGTACGCCGCGCAGGGCGCGGGCCCCGGCTGGGCCCAGCAGACACCGCAGGCCGACTGGCAGAATCCGCAGCAGGCGGCTCCGCAAATCCCGCAGCAGCAAGGCCCCGGTGGTGGCGCGGGGGCGCCGCCGGTCTACGGCGACCGCAGCCCGACCACGTTCCACCAGTTCTCGCTGGGCCGCGTGATGCGCATCGGCCGTGCGCTGGAGAACGAGCTGGTCGTCTCCGACCTCCAGGTCTCGCGTCACCACGCCGAGTTCCACGCGACGCCGGACGGCCGCTTCGAGATCCGCGACCTCGGTTCGCACAACGGCACGTACGTCAACGGTATGCCGATCGTCAAGGGCGGCTCGGCGCTGCTCGGCCCGAACGACATCGTCGGCGTCGGCCACTCGACGTTCCGTCTGGTCGGGGATCGCCTCGAGGAGTTCGTCGACACCGGTGAGGTCTCCTTCTCGGCCCGCCATCTGACGGTGACGGTCGACGGCGGCAAGCAGATCCTCAAGGACGTCTCCTTCGGCGTACCCGAGAAGTCGCTGATCGCGGTCATCGGCCCGTCCGGCTCCGGCAAGTCGACGCTCCTGAAGGCGCTCACGGGCTACCGCCCCGCCAACCAGGGTGACGTCCTCTACGACAACCGGAACCTGTACAAGCAGTTCGCCGAGCTGCGCCAGCGCATCGGTCTGGTCCCGCAGGACGACATCCTGCACAAGGAACTGACCGTCAAGAAGGCCCTCAAGTACGCCGCCAAGCTGCGCTTCCCCGCCGACACCACGGCGCAGGAGCGCGACGCGCGGATAGACGAGGTGCTGCGCGAGCTGAAGCTGGACATCCACAAGGAGAAGAAGGTCACCTCCCTCTCCGGTGGCCAGCGCAAGCGCGTCTCGGTGGCCCTGGAACTGCTCACCAAGCCGTCGCTGATCTTCCTGGACGAGCCGACGTCCGGCCTCGACCCGGGCATGGACCGCGACGTCATGCAGCTGCTGCGCGGCCTCGCCGACGACGGCCGTACGGTCCTCGTCGTCACGCACTCCGTGGCCGAGCTGGCGATCTGCGACAAGCTCCTGGTGATGGCGCCCGGCGGCTCGGTGGCCTACTTCGGCCCGCCGGAGGAGGCGCTGAACTTCTTCGGCTACGAGACCTGGGCCGACGTCTTCTCCGCCTTCGAGAACTACCGCGACTACGACTGGGCGGGCCGCTGGAAAGGCTCGCAGCACTACCAGATGTACGCCGCGGACATCGACGCGGTCGCTCCGCAGTCGGCGAACGTGCCTCCGCCGCAGGCGATCAAGCCGCCGAAGCCACAGGGCTGGGGCTCGCAGCTGATGACCCTGATCCGCCGCTACACGTCGGTGATCGCCTCCGACAAGGGCTTCCTTGCGCTGACGGTGATCCTGCCGGCGGTGCTGGGCTCGGTGAGCCTGCTCATCGACTCGGACAAGACGCTGCTGGTCAACCCGATGGTGACGAAGCAGGGCTTCCACGTCGCCAACGGCACGGCCACGACGGTGCTGCTGATCCTCGCGGTCGGCGCGTGCTTCGCCGGCGCCGCCAACTCGGTCCGCGAGCTGATCAAGGAACGGGTGATCTACGAGCGGGAACGCGCGACGGGTCTGTCGCGCTCCGCGTACCTGATGTCGAAGGTGATCGTCCTCGGAGTGGTCACCCTGCTGCAGGGCGCCCTGGTCGGCGCCATCGGCTTCGGCAGCCGCACGGTCCCGGACGAGGGCCTGATCCTGAAGAGCCTGCCCAAGGTCGAGCTCACCCTGCCGATCATGGCTCTGGGCTTCGCGTCGATGATGTTCGGCCTGGTCATCTCCTCGCTGGTGAAGACCGCCGAGAAGACGATGCCGCTGCTGGTCATGTTCGCGATCGTCCAGGTCGTGTTCACCGGCTGCCTGTTCATCCTGAACGGCACCGTCGGCGTCAACCAGTTCTCGTACCTGATGCCGGCCCGCTGGGCGGTCGCCGCCTCCGGTGCGACGCTGGACTTCAACAACATCTTCCCGAACCAGGACGACCCGAGCAGCACGGACCCGCTGTGGAACCACACGGCCGGCGCCTGGGCCATGGACATGGTCGCGCTGATCGCCCTCGCCGTGATCTGCGGCTTCTTCGTGGCCCGCTTCCTGCGCCGCCACGAGCCCGAGGTCATGCGCAAGTAGTCGCTCTCGTACGACGCCGAAGGGCGGCACCCCGTTTCCAGGGGTGCCGCCCTTCGGCGTATGCGTGAGAAGAGGTCCGCGCCAGGCCTCAGTACGCGCTGTTCACGTTGTCGATCGAGCCGTACTTGTCGGCCGCGTAGTTGGCGGCGGCCGTGATGTTGGCGACCGGGTCGTAGATGTTCGACGAGGTGCCGGCGACGTGGTAGGCGTTGAACGTCGGCGGGATGACCTGGAGCAGGCCCTTCGACGGGATGCCGTTGATGGCGTTGATGTCCCAGCCGTTGATGGCGTTCGGGTTGCCCGAGGACTCGCGCATGATGTTGCGGTACAGCCCGTTGTACGAGCCCGGGATGCCCTTCTGCTTCATGATGTCGAGTGCCTGCCGGATCCAGCCGTCGAGGTTGTTGGTGTACGTCTTCGCGGCTACGGTCTGCATCTCGATGCGCTGCGTGGAGCGGCTCGCGGCCTGCGCCTTGTTGCGCGCGTCCTCGGCCTTCTTCTTCGCGGCGGCCTCGGCGGCAGCCTTCTTCTTCGCGGCGGCGTCAGCGGCCTTCTTCTTGGCGGCCGCGGCTGCCTCGTCGGCAGCCTTCTTCTTCGCCGCGACGGCCTGGGCCTTCAGATCGGCGCCGGCCAGCTGGTCGGTGATGCTGGCCTTCACGTCCTTGATCGGCTGCTCGCTGTAGGCGACCGGAGCCGAGGAGACGGAGGCGTCGTTCGTGGTGGTCCCCGAGTTGCCCGGGACCAGTGAGAACGCGAGGGCGGCGGCACCGAGGGTGGCGACACCGGCGATCGAGAACTTGTGGACCTTGGTCAGCTTCGGACTATGACCAGGAGTGTTGGTGTTCTTGGACATGGTTGATGGACCTCTTCGAATAGCGCGGATGTCGCTCTCGGCCCGGCGGGGGACAGAGTGTTTCCGGAACAAACGCCGCTGGGCGAAACCCACGGCGTTGAGCGACGGAGGCAATTCTTAGCGGCCGCAAAAACCTGTGGCAAAGGTGTGACGTACGAAGCCGGGTAGTGGACCCGGAAAGGGCAAAACGGGGCAGACTGCCACGTCTGCCCCGCTCACATAGGTTCTCTTTATCTCCTATGTCCGTTCGTACGTGATGTGCGCCCTATGCGCGGGCTCACATCGGTTGTGTGTCGGTCTCACCAAGAGTTGCCGCTGCAATGCTCAGAGTGAGCCCCGTCCTGAAGGATGAGGTGCACGTCCCCGAACTCGTGCCAGAGGTACTGCCCACGCAGCGCCTCGTCGTAGCTGCGGTGGATCGCCGCGCCTCCCGCGATCGCCTTCAGCATCAGCAGATGCGAGGCCTCCGGCTCGTGCAGCCCGGTCAGCAGGCCGTCAATGACCCGCACCCCGCGCTCCGGCGTCACCACGAGACCGGTCCAGCCCTTCGCCTCCCGGACCGCCCCGTCGGCGTCCGTCGCGGACTCCACGGCGCGTACGGCCGTCGTACCGACCGCGATGACCCGGCCCCCTCCCGCCTTCGCCGCGTTGATCAGCCGGGCCGACGCCTCCGGCACCTCGTACCTCTCCGGATACGGCGGCTCATGAGCCTGAGCCGACGCGACCCCGGTGTGCAGCGTGATCGGCGCGAACTGCACACCCCGGCTCACCAGCTCCGTCACCAGACGTGAGGTGAAGGGACGCGCCGCGCTCGGCATCTCCGCGCTGCCCGCGCCGTCCGCGGACGGCAGCGCGAACACGGTCTGATACACGGACAGCGGCTGGTCCCTCTCCGTATAGGAGTAACGGATGGGCCGCCCGTGCCGCCGCAGCAGCCCCAGCACGTCCGCGTCCGACACCCGTCCCCACCACAGCCGCGGGCTCCGCGAGGTCAGCGGCTCCTCCAGCACGAGTCGTACGTCCCCGGGCAGGCGCACCACTGTTCCCGCGGGCTCGCCCGCACGCGCACGCGTGGTACCCGCGCCGTCGGGATCCCGTAGCTCGACCGCCCACCGCCCGTCATCGCCCCGCGTGGAGAAATGCACCACCACGCGCGCGTGCCCGACGATCCCGTCGACAGCGGCCGCCAACGTGGGGGAGGTGTTGACGACGAGCAGATCCCCGGCCTTCAGCTGCCCGGGCAGCTCCACGAACGCGTGATGCGACACCTCGGTGCCACGCGACACCAGCAGCCGTACGGAATCACGGTCGAGACCGGGACCACGCTGCTCGGCCGGCACCCGCGCCGACAGCTCCTGCGGAACCAGCACCGCGGTGGTCATCGCTCCTCCAGCAGGGCCACAGCGGCGTGCCGACCACTGGCCGGCCGCTCGTCGATCAGCCGCAGAAAGGCCGGAACCACGCTGTCCGGCGCCGGCCGTGGATCGTCGTCGTCCGGTACGGCCGCCGCGTACAGGTCCGTACCCATGTCCCCGGGGTCGACGGCCCAGACCCGCAGCCCGGGCTCCTCCTCGCCCAGGACCGCCGAGAGATGGTCCAGCGCCGCCTTCGATGCCCCGTAGCCGCCCCAGGTCTCGTACGCCTCGGCCGCGGCGTCCGAGCTGATGTCGATGACCGCGCCCGCCTCCGCGGCCCGCAACAGCGGCAGAGCCTCCTGGATCAGCCCCAGCGCGGCGACCACGTTCACCTCGAGGGCCTGCCGCAGCCCGTCCAGGGTCAGATCCGCCAGGCGTACCAGCGGCTCCGCGCCCAGCGCGCTCGCGTTGTTCACCAGCAGGTCCACGCCGCCGAGCTTCCGGGCCGCCGCCACGAGCTCGCTACGGTGCCCGGCATCCGTGACGTCCCCGGCCAGCGCCTCCACGCGCGTGCCGTACGCGGACAGCGCCATCGCTGCCTCCTTCAGAACCCCGGCCGTTCTGGCGTCCAGCACCAGATCCCAGCCGCGCTCCGCCAGAGCCGCGCCGAGCGCCCGCCCCAGCCCCTTCGACGCCCCCGTGATGATTGCTACAGGCATGACAACCGTCCCCTCATCCCTTGACCGCCGTTTCTGGCGGCTGTCCTCAAGGTAGGAACCAGGCCGCCCGGCCACCTCGTACGCGGGCCGCAATGATCCGGGGTCCTTCGTCCTAGGCCCACCGGCCCAGCCGCCGACGGCCACAGGTCCGATACGCGTTGTCACAGCCCGCCGGTACCTTGAGGTCATGAGCCACGGACCCCGTTCCGGCCTGTACGCGGTGAGCTCCGCGCTGCTGGCCATGAGCAGGCACCTCGAAGTGCGTGACGTCCTCAAGACGATCGTCGCCTCGGCCCGCGACCTGCTCGACGCGCAGTACGCGGCGCTCGGTGTGCCCGACGACCAGGGCGGCTTCGCCCAGTTCGTCGTCGACGGCGTCAGCGACGCGCAGTGGAAGGCCATCGGCCCCCTCCCGCGCCAGCACGGCATCCTGGCCGCGATGCTGCACGAGGCCCGCCCCGAGCGCCTCGCCGACGTGCGCAAGGACCCCCGCTTCGAGGGCTGGCCCTCGGCCCACCCCGACATGTGCGACTTCCTCGGCCTGCCCATCCGTGACGACGACGAGGTCATCGGTGCCCTCTTCCTCGCCAACAAGAACTGCCCCAAGCCGGAGGGAAGTTGCGGCTTCACCGAGGACGACGAGGAACTCCTCACGATCCTCGCCCAGCACGCGGCGATCGCCCTGACCAACGCCCGTCTGTACGAGCGCAGCCGCGAACTCACCATCGCCGAGGAACGCTCCCGGCTCGCCCATGAACTGCACGACGCGGTCAGCCAGAAGCTGTTCTCCCTGCGCCTGACCGCGCAGGCCGCCGCCACCCTGGTCGACCGCGATCCCTCGCGCGCCAAGGGTGAACTCCAGCAGGTGGCCGCGCTCGCCGCGGAGGCCGCCGACGAACTGCGCGCCGCCGTCGTCGAGCTGCGCCCCACCGCCCTCGACGAGGACGGCCTGGTCGCCACCCTGCGCACCCAGATCCAGGTCCTGGACCGCGCCCACTCCGCACGCGTCACCTTCTCCAGCCGCGGGGTACGGGCGCTGCCCGCCTCTCATGAGGAGGCCATGCTGCGCGTCGCCCAGGAGTCCCTGCACAACGCGCTGCGGCACTCCGGCGCCGCCCGTGTCGACGTCACCCTGGAGAAGCACGGCACAGGCGCCGTCCTGCGCGTCACCGACGACGGGAGCGGCTTCGAGCCCACCGCGATACGCAAGGCGGGCCGCCACCTCGGCCTGGTGTCGATGCGCGACCGGGCGAGCGGTGTCGGCGGCAGACTCACTGTGGAATCGGCGCCCGGAAAGGGCACCACGATCGAGATGGAGGTCCCTGGTGGCTGACGCAATCAAGGTGCTGCTCGTCGACGACCACCAAGTGGTCCGCCGGGGTCTGCGCACCTTCCTCGAAGTGCAGGACGACATCGAGGTCGTGGGGGAGGCGTCCGATGGCGCCGAAGGAGTCGCGCGCGCCGAGGAGTTGAAGCCCGACGTCGTGCTCATGGACGTCAAGATGCCGGGCATGGACGGCATCGACGCGCTGCGCAAGCTCCGCGAACTCTCCAACCCCGCACGCGTGCTGATCGTCACCAGCTTCACCGAGCAGCGCACGGTCGTCCCGGCCCTGCGCGCGGGCGCCGCCGGGTATGTGTACAAGGACGTGGACCCCGACGCACTGGCCGGCGCCATCCGCTCCGTACACGCCGGGCACATCCTGCTGCAGCCGGAGGTCGCGGGCGCACTGCTCTCCCAGGAGGAGGTCAACTCGGGTCAGGGGAGAGGTGGTTCGCTCACCGAGCGGGAGCGCGAGGTGCTGGGCCTGATCGCGGACGGCCGCTCCAACCGCGAGATCGCCCGCGCCCTCGTCCTCTCCGAGAAGACCGTGAAGACGCACGTCTCGAACATCCTGATGAAACTCGACCTCGCCGACCGGACCCAGGCCGCACTCTGGGCCGTACGGCACGGGGTGGCGGGCTGATCACCGGGGATCCGCGCTCCGGCGCACGCCTCGGACCGGCCGACGGACGGCAATTCGGAGGGTTCCGCTCCGGGATGAGATTCATACCGTCGTGTGTATGTCCCCCAGATGGCGCATCCTCTGTGGATCCCGGACGTTCTCCAGTGCGTGCTGCGGCGACTTGCCGCAGTGATCGCTAGGAGGGGTTGAGAAGTGAAGAACCTGAAGAAGGCCACTGCTGTCGCGATGGTGGCCGGCGGCCTGGTCGCCGCTGGTGCCGGTATGGCCTCCGCCACTGACGCGCACGCGGAGGGCAAGGCCGTGGCCTCCCCGGGCGTCGTCTCGGGCAACCTCGTCCAGGCCCCGGTGCACGTCCCCGTGAACGCGGTCGGCAACAGCGTGAACGTCATCGGCGTTCTGAACCCGGCCTTCGGCAACCTCGGCATCAACCGCTGAGGTCCGTGCCGGCGCCATCATGACCACCGGCCTTCCGGGGACTCCCCGGGAGGCCGGTCAGGTTGTCGGCCCTAATATCAGCCCGTCCGGCGTCTGAGGACGAGCGCGCAGCGCGACTACGGGGGTCTGGGGGCGGAGCCCCCAGATACGGGACGGGCAGGGGCGGAGGGGGCGAAACCTGGAGCCCGGCACCAACTCCGAGCACCAGGCCAGGGCCACTCAGCAAACCCCGGCCACTGAGCGCCCCCGCACAGCGAGCCCGGCTGAGCGAGGCTCACTCACAGGCCCCGCTGAGCGACCCCCGCCAAGCCCCGCTCAGCGAACCCCCCGCTCCCGCTCCTCCACAAACGCGTTGTACGCCGCCACCTGAGCCCGCCGAGCCGTCCGCTCCACCGGCCGCAAGGCCTCGGCCCGAGCCGCCATCTCCGAGGCACTCACCGCCCCACCGTGCCCGTTCTCATACGCCACGGAAATCAGCAGCCCCACCCGCTGGGCAAGCTCCAACACCCGCACCGCACGCGGCGGATACCCCGGAGCGAGCACCTCACGCCCCCGCTCCGCCCGCGCCCGGTACGCGTCGATCGCCGCCGCCGCAACCGGCCCCGACCCGGCGACATCGAGCCGCGACAACACCTCCGTCGCCTCGCGCAGCGCCTCCGCCAGCTCCCGCTCGGCCTCACCGAGCGACGGCACATCGGCGGGCGGCGCCTCCCGTACGGCGAGACAGTGCCAGACCACCTCGACGTGCACATCACCGTCGGGCCCGGCCTCGTACACCTCGGGCACCAGCCCCAGTGCCGCCCCGTGGCACACCACGGCCTCCTCCGCGTCGAGGGCCCGCGCATTGAAGTCCGGCGGCCCGCTCAGCCCGAGCGGATGCCCCGGCGCGGGCAGCGCGACCCGCAGCCCGCTCACCCCGAGCGCGCGCAGCCGCCCCAGGGCGAGCGTGAGCCCGACGGGCCCCGACTCGCCGGGCAGCCCCTCGACCCGGTGCACCGCGTCCTCACCGACGATGGTGAGGACCGCGTCATCCGGCGAAACAAGTCCGGCCAAAAGGGCATTTCCCCATGCGGCCAGCCGTCCTGAGCGTGGTTCCGAGAGCATGCCCCCCACCCTAAGGACCGACCGATGGAATGGAGCGGCCGACCGGTGGCGTAGGTTTTCCCTGGGGGCTGCGTCCACAGACGTAAGCGACGGCCGAGACTGCAATGGGAGACAACGCGCTCATGAGCGATGTACTGGAGCTGGAGGACGTATCCGTGGTCCGCGAGGGCCGGGCTCTGGTGGACCAGGTCTCCTGGTCGGTCAAGGAGGGAGAGCGCTGGGTCATCCTCGGCCCCAACGGCGCCGGAAAAACGACCCTTCTCAACGTCGCCTCCAGCTACCTCTTCCCCAGCCAGGGCACCGCCAGCATCCTCGGCGAGACCCTCGGCAAGGTCGACGTCTTCGACCTGCGCCCGCGCATCGGCATGGCCGGCATCGCCATGGCCGAGAAGCTCCCCAAGCGCCAGACCGTCCTGCAGACCGTGCTCACCGCCGCGTACGGCATGACCGCCGGCTGGCACGAGGACTACGAGGACATCGACGAGCAGCGCGCCCGCGCCTTCCTCGACCGCCTCGGCATGAGCGACTACCTGGACCGCAAGTTCGGCACGCTTTCCGAGGGCGAGCGCAAGCGCACCCTCATCGCCCGCGCCCTGATGACCGACCCCGAACTGCTGCTGCTCGACGAGCCCGCCGCGGGCCTCGACCTCGGCGGTCGCGAGGACCTCGTACGCCGCCTCGGCCGCCTCGCCCGCGACCCGATCGCCCCCTCCATGATCATGGTCACGCATCACGTCGAGGAGATCGCCCCCGGCTTCACCCACGTCCTGATGATCCGTCAGGGCAAGGTGCTCGCCGCGGGCCCGCTGGAGCTCGAACTCACCTCGCGCAACCTCTCCCTCTGCTTCGGTCTCCCCCTTGTCGTCGAACAGATCGGCGAGCGCTGGACCGCTCAGGGCCTGCCGATGTCCTGAAACGCCGGGGAGGCCGGACCCGCGCCCGCACCGGGCGTGCCGAGTTGATCGCGCGCCCTGTCCGCCAGGGGAGCACGGTCCTACCATGACCATGTGAACGACATCAACGCATGGGTGTGGTGGCTGGTCGGCGCAGCCGGGCTCGGTATCCCACTCGTGGTGACCGCGATGCCGGAGTTCGGCATGCTCGCCGTGGGCGCCGTCGCCGCCGCGGGTGCGGCGGGCCTCGGTGGCGATGTCGTCCTCCAAGTACTCGTCTTCGCCGCCGTCTCGGTGGCGCTCATCGCCGTCGTACGCCCCATCGCGGCCCGGCACCGCGCTCAGCGGCCCCAACTCGCCACCGGCGTCGAAGCGTTGAAGGGCAAGCAGGCCGTCGTCCTGGAGCGGGTCGACGGTTCGGCCGGCGGCCGGATCAAACTCGGCGGAGAGATCTGGTCGGCGCGCTCCCTCGATGCCGGACAGGCCTACGAGGTAGGCCAGGAGGTGGACGTCGTGGACATCGACGGAGCCACAGCGATCGTCATGTGACCTCGTACGACGCAAGTGAACCGAACGCCCCACGTGGCAGACGGCGGTCTGTCAGACTCGTCCAGCAAGATCTTCAACAACCATAAGATCTTTCGGAACACCGAGGCGGAGAAGGGTACGGGGATCAACGATGGAACCCATCATCATCGTCCTGATCATTCTGGTGGTGTTGGTCTTCATCGCCCTGATCAAGACCATCCAGGTCATCCCACAGGCCAGCGCAGCCATCGTCGAGCGCTTCGGCCGCTACACACGAACCCTGAACGCAGGACTGAACATCGTCGTCCCGTTCATCGACTCCATCCGCAACCGCATCGACCTGCGCGAACAGGTCGTACCGTTCCCGCCGCAGCCGGTGATCACCCAGGACAACCTGGTCGTCAACATCGACACGGTCATCTACTACCAGGTGACCGACGCCCGCGCGGCCACGTACGAGGTCGCCAGCTACATCCAGGCCATCGAGCAGCTCACCGTCACGACCCTGCGCAACATCATCGGTGGCATGGACCTGGAGCGGACCCTCACCTCCCGCGAGGAGATCAACGCGGCCCTGCGCGGCGTCCTCGACGAGGCCACCGGCAAGTGGGGCATCCGTGTCAACCGCGTCGAGCTCAAGGCGATCGAGCCGCCCACCTCCATCCAGGACTCGATGGAGAAGCAGATGCGCGCCGACCGCGACAAGCGCGCCGCGATCCTCACCGCCGAAGGTATCCGCCAGTCGCAGATCCTCACCGCCGAAGGTGAGAAGCAGTCCGCGATCCTGCGCGCCGAAGGTGAGGCCAAGGCCGCCGCCCTGCGCGCCGAGGGCGAGGCCCAGGCGATCCGTACGGTCTTCGAGTCCATCCACGCCGGAGACGCGGACCAGAAGCTCCTCGCCTACCAGTACCTCCAGATGCTCCCGAAGATCGCCGAGGGCGACGCCAACAAGCTCTGGATCGTGCCCAGCGAGATCGGCGACGCCCTCAAGGGGCTGAGCGGAGCCATGGGCAACTTCGGCCCCATGGGGGGCGGTTCGGGCAACGGCGGCACAGAGCGCCGCGAGAAGCCGTCCGTCACCGACTGACCGGGTACGACGATGGGGCCCATCTCCGCCGGGAGGTGGACCCCATCGCCGTACGCCCTACGCGGCCGACTGGGCCAGCCACTCCGGCAGCGCGTCGAGGTCGTCCCGGCCGAGCGCCAGCAGCATCGCGTCCGCAGGCGTCGGCTCGAACGGCTGTCGCAGCAGCGGCATACCCGCCTGCTCCGGAGTACGGTCCGCCTTGCGGTGATTGTCCTGCGCGCATGAGGCGACCGTGTTCAGCCACGAGTCCTGACCGCCCTGCGCCCGCGGCACCACATGGTCCACGGTCGTGGCCCGGCGCCCGCAGTACGCGCACCTGTGCCGGTCACGGACCAGCACACCGCGCCTCGACCACGGCGCTTGTCTTCGGAAGGGCACTCGGACATAGCGGCAGAGTCTGATCACCCGGGGCACAGGTATGTCCAGGGCGGCTCCGCGCATACGCAGTTCGGGGTGGGCCTGCTCGACGACGGCCTTGTCCTGCAGCACCAGAACGACGGCTCGGTTCAACGTCACCGTCGACAGCGGCTCAAAGCTCGCGTTCAGTACCAGCGTGTCCCGCATCCAGCCCACCTCCCGTATGCACCGGCCCACCCCCTGGCGGGCTTGGATCAACTCTGGCCGGGCACGCCGAGATGGACAACGCAATAAAAACTGCCCGCCCCTGATCACTTCCAAGACCAGAGGCGGGCAAACGTTCAGTGAACGTCAGTCTTCGACGCTCTACGCGGGAACGGCGTACTCACCGATCAGCTGGCCGCGCGCCAGCGTGTGGAACCGCAGATTGAAGCCCACCACGGCGGGCGACACCTCCGCGTCCGGACCGAGCTTCTCCTGATCGACGGCGTACACCGTGAACACGTACCGGTGCGCTTCCCCGGCCGGCGGAGCGGCGCCACCGAAGTCCTTCGACCCGTAGTCGTTGCGCACCTGCACCGCGCCCTCGGGCAGCCCCTCGAACTTGCCGCTGCCCGCGCCCGTCGGCAGTTCCGTCACCGAGACCGGAATGTCGAACACGACCCAGTGCCAGAATCCACTCCCCGTCGGGGCGTCCGGATCGAAGCACGTCACGGCGAAGCTCTTGGTCTCCGGCGGAAAGCCCTCCCAGCTCAGCTGCGGAGAGGTGTTCCCCTCCGCGTAGACCTGAGCGTCCTTCAGGGTCGCGCCCTGCTCGACGTCCGCACTGGTGACCGTGAAGGCCGGCACGGGCGGATGGAAGTCATGCGGGAGCGGCGGCCTTTTGAGCTCGGTCACGTCAGCACCTCCTGAACGGCGGAATCTCTCGCTCCGAGCCTAGAACCAGCTGCGCTTGCTGCCGACCTCCGACAGCCACTGGTTCAGGTATGCGGCCCAATCCGTGCCCTGGTAGTCGTGCAGTCCCACCTGGAAGGACCGGTAGGAGTCGCTGCCCTCGCTGAAGAGACCCGGCTTCTTGTCCATCTCCAGGATGACGTCCATCGCGCGGTCGTCCGCGACGAAGCTCAACTCCACCTGGTTCAGCCCGCGGTACTGCGACGGCGGGAAGAACTCGATCTCCTGGTAGAACGGCAGTTTCTGCCGCGTACCCCGGATGTGGCCGCGCTCCATGTCCGCGTTCTTGAAGCGGAAGCCCAGCTGGATGAACGCATTCAGGAGTGCCTGCTGCGCCGGCAGCGGGTGCACATTGATCGGGTCCAGGTCACCCGAGTCCACGGCGCGCGCGATCTCCAGCTCCGTGGTCACGCCGATGTGCATACCGCGCAGGCTCTGCCCGTCGATCGTGGTGATCGGCGTCTCCCAGGGGATCTCCAGACCGAACGGCACCGCGTGCACGGCGCCCGCCTGGAGCTCGAAGGCCCCGCCGAGCCGCAGCTTCGTGAACTCGATGTCCTGCTTGTACTCCTGGTCGTCGTGCCCCTCGACCTCGACCTTGGCCTGCAGACCGACCGACAGACCCTCGATCGCCTGGTTCACGGACCCACCCTGGATCCGCACCTCACCCTGGACGACGCCGCCCGGAACGGTGTTGACCTCCGTCAGCACCGTCTCGACCGAAGCCCCACCGGCCCCCAGGCTCGCGAGCAGCCGCTTGAACCCCATGTCACTTCCTCCCCAGGCAACGCCTGTTTCCGTCCATGTGTCCGTATGGATTCCCTGATCCCTACAAACGCGATCCGACCGCGGCCGGTTCCGCGCCCTCACCCTTCCAAGAGCGAGGACCCCTGACCACCCCATCGGCACCGACACGTATCCGTTCGGACTACACCGCACTACTCGACTACGCTCGTACGCCATGATCGCGGCCCCTGACCGTACGCCCCTCCCGCGCGACTTCTTCGACCGCCCCGTACTGGACGTGGCCCCCGACCTCCTCGGGCGCGTCCTCGTCCGCACCACCCCGGACGGTCCGATCGAACTCCGCCTCACAGAGGTAGAGGCGTACGACGGTCCGAACGACCCCGGGTCACACGCCTACCGCGGACGCACACCCCGTAACGACGTGATGTTCGGTCCCCCCGGCCACGTGTACGTCTACTTCACCTACGGAATGTGGCACTGCATGAACCTGGTCTGCGGTCCGGAGGGCCAAGCGAGTGCGGTGCTGCTCCGCGCAGGGGAGGTCACCGAGGGTGCCGAACTCGCCCGCAAACGTCGACTCTCGGCCCGATACGACAAGGAACTGGCCAAAGGGCCCGCGCGCCTCGCCACCGCACTGGGGGTGGACCGGTCGCTCGACGGTACGGACGCCTGCGCCCCCGTGGGCTCCCCGCTGACCCTCTTGACGGGCACCCCTGTCCCCTCCGACCAGGTAAGCAGCGGTCCACGCACCGGTGTGTCCGGCGACGGAGGTGTCCATCCCTGGCGCTTCTGGATCGCCAACGACCCGACGGTGAGCCCTTATCGGGCCCATACGCCCCGCCGTCGCCGAACTTGACTCGCCCCTGAGGGATCCGTAATGTAGCCCGAGCCGCTTGACCCGGGTACGGCGTTCAGCCAGCAGCCGGAAGTGGCCAACCCACTACCTACGACTTCCCCTCGGCGGGGGCGGTTTCGGCGTGTCCTCATGCCTGAATTGAAACCCCCGGAACTCGATTATGAGTTGGTAAGGGAATCGGCTAACGTAGTGAATGTCGAAAGGCCGAGAGACGAAAGTCCTCAAAGCCTCAAGGCAATCCCACCGACAGGGAATCGGACACGAAAGAGTCTGATAGAGTCGGAAACGCAAGACCGAAGGGAAGCGCCCGGAGGAAAGCCTGAGAGAGTCTCTCGGGTGAGTACAAA
>NZ_JBEZKJ010000087.1:0-35060 GCF_040651675.1 Streptomyces sp. NPDC048415
AAGACCCCAAGCCGTTCATCTGGACCAAAACAGCCGAAGAAATCCTCGACTCCCTCGCCCGCCTCTGCCGACGGATCTCTGGCGCAGGACACTAGGCCGCACCCGCCGGTTCGGCGGGGCTGGGACCGGTGAGGAGGGCTTGGGCGGACTTGCGGAAAGCCGCCACGAGGCGGCTGTTGTCACCGGCGCGGGTCGCCAGGACGACATGGCTCGGCTCGACGCCCTCCAGGGCAACCGTGGTGAGGTCGGGGCGCAGTCTGTTGCCTCGAACGCCGGCCGTGATGGCCACGGCCTGCCCGGCGGCGATGACTTCGAACTTGTCCTCGAGAGCCTCGACGAGGGGACCGTCGGGTGCCCGGCGCCCGTCAGGCCGGGGGTCGATGCGCCAGAAGGCGCTCCAGACCGGGTCGGACTGCTGCACTCGGGGCAGGGGTTCGTCGGCGATGTCGTCGAGGGTGACGGATTCCTTGCCGGCCAGGCGGTGGTCCAGCGGTACCACCACCACCCGGGGCTCGTCGTAGAGGACCGTGACATGCAACTGGTCGGTCGGGAACGGCAGTCGGGTCACGACCGCGTCCACCCGGCGATCGAGCAGCGCCGCGCGCGGTTCGTTCCAGTCCAGGTGCCGGCTCTGTACGTCGGCGTCCGGGTGCCGGTGGCGCAGGTCGCGCACCGCCGGGGTGACGATGAGGCCCGTCGTGTACCCGATGGTGATCCGGCTGGGCTGGGCGGCGGCCCGGGTGAGCGCGGCGGCCTGGTCGGCCGAGCGCAGCAGGGCCTTGGCGCGGGGCAGGAAGACCTCGCCGGCCTCGGTGAGCCGGCTGCCCTGCGGGGTGCGGTCCAGCAGGCGGGCGCCCAGTTGCTGTTCGAGGCGGCGGATCTGCCGGCTCAGGGACGGCTGGGCGATGCGGAGGGCTACGGCGGCGCGGCCGAAGTGGCGGTGGTCGGCGACGACGGTGAAGTACCGCACCAGCCGCAGATCGAGGTCTGCGGGAGACTGCGAGTCAGGCATGCCTTCATCGTATCGCTCGATACTCGCGATCGACTGCAGAATCGCTTTCTGAACTGTGGTGATGCCCGAAACGTATTGACCGATGCGGAACAGGACTTGGACGGGGACTCCCGCTGATCGCAAGCTGGATTCACCGGCCGGGCACCACCGGTGCCCCATTGGGTCGGCCCTCATCGCTGTGTTGAAGGAGTGCACCATGCGTGTGTTCGTCACGGGCGCGACCGGATTCATCGGTAGCGCCGTCGTCCGCGAGTTGCGGGGCGCGGGGCATCAGGTCCTCGGCCTCGCCCGGTCGGACAAGGCCGCCGCGTCGCTGACGGCCGCCGGGGCCGAGGTGCACCGCGGCGCCCTCGATGACCTCGACAGCCTGCGCGGCGGGGCGGCCGTGTCGGACGGCGTGATTCACACCGCCTTCGTCCATGACTTCTCCGACTACGCGGGCGCCGCCCGGACGGATCTGCGTGCCATCGAGGCGCTCGGCGAGGCGCTCGCGGGATCCGGCCGGCCGTTCGTCGTCACCTCCGGGACCGCCGGTTGCCGACCGGGTCTGGTCGCCACGGAGGAGGACGAATCCGATCGCGAGGCGCCCGCGGCGGTCCGGATCCCGTCGGAAGCGGCAGCGCTGTCGCTGGCCGCGCGCGATGTGCGCGTCTGCGTGGTGCGGCTGCCACCGTCGGTGCACGGCGAGGGTGATCACGGCTTCGTCCCGGCCCTCATCGACATCGCCCGGACCAAGGGCGTCTCGGGATACCCCGGCGATGGCTCCAACCGCTGGCCCACCGTGCATCGCCTCGACGCCGCGCGTCTGTTCCGGCTGGCCCTGGAGGCGGCACCCGCGGGGGCACGCCTGCACGGAGTCGGCGAGGAGGGTGTGCCGGTTCGTGAGATCGCCGACGTCATCGCTCGGAACCTGGGGCTGCCGGTGACCGCCGTTCCGCGTGAGAAGGCGGTAGACCATTTCGGCTGGCTGGGAGCCTTTCTGTCGATGGACGTCCCGGCCTCGAGCGCCCTGACCCAGAAGCAGCTGGGCTGGAATCCCGTGGAGGCCGCGCTCATCCCGGACCTCGAAGAAGGTCATTACTTCAACGACTGACCGAGTACGTCCCGTCTCGCCCGTTGCCGGCGCCCCGCAGGGCGGCAGCCGGGCGGGTAGGGGCAAAATGGGATATGTGGGTGTCCTGCGCGCGTCAGTGGACCGCCTCGTGGAGCAGCCGTCGGGCCGCGGCCTTGTGGCGATCCCGCTCGCGCTGATCTTCGTGATCACGATCGTGGACATCCACTCCCCCACCAATATCCATCTGGGTCCGCTGCTGGTCATCGCGCCCGCACTCACCGCCTCCCTCAAAGGGCCGCGGCCGACCGCTCTGGTCGGAGCGCTGGCTCTGGCCGCCCAGGTGTTCATCGCGGTGGTCCACGGGGGTCTGACCACGACCAACCACGTGGCGCAGATCATCGCCCTGTTCGTGCTCTCCGCACTGGTGGTCTTCGTCTGCCACGTACGGGAGCGGCGCGCCCAGGAGCTGCTCCGGGCGCGCTCGGTGGCCGAGACCGCGCAGCGGGCCCTGCTGCGGCCTCCGCCGCGCCGTATCGGTCCGTTGCGGGTGGCCTGGCTGTATCTGGCTGCCGAGGACGAGACCCAGATCGGGGGCGACCTGTTCGCGATCGCCCGCGCCGCCCACTCCTCCACCCGGGTGATCATCGGCGACGTACGGGGCAAGGGCCTGGCCTCCATCGGCGAGGCATCGGTGGTGCTCGGCGCGTTCCGTGAAGGCGCTCACCGGTACGCCACCTTGTCCGAGCTCACGGCGGCGCTCGAAGTGAGCGTCTGCCGTGACCTGGGGGAGGTGGCCGATACCGAGAACGATCCCGGCGAACACTTCGTCACCGCGCTCGTACTCGACATCCCCGACCACGACCCCCAGGCGGAGATGATCAGCTGCGGCCATCCCCCGCCCCTGCTGCTGCACGATCACGAGGTCACGGTCCTGAACGCCCGCCGCCCCATCCCCCCGCTGGGCATGTGCGAGGTGCCCGCCTCGAGCCACCGCGCCGACCCCTTCACCCTCGAGACCGGCGACATCCTGCTGCTCTACACCGACGGCGTCATCGAGGCCCGCTCACCCGCGGGCGTCTTCTACCCGCTGGCCGAGCGCGTCGCCGCCTTCCCCGCCTCCAGCCCCGACGCCCTGCTGCGCCACATCCACGCCGACCTGCTCAAGCACATCGGCGACCAGCCCGCCGACGACGCCGCCCTCCTGATCATCGAACGCACCGCCTCCGCCCACTTCCACCGCCCGCACCGCCCCGTCCAGCCATTCGACGGAATCGACCGACAGTGCCCGAGCGGTGCGGCCTCCCTGCCCACAGAACGCTGATCAGGAGCCCAAAGCCTGTGACGGGTCGGAACGTGTGGGTCCGCCCAGCCTGGATACCTGGAATGAAGGTGCCTGAATCCGTCCGAAAGGTCCCACGCATCATGGGTAGCCAGAATCACGACGACGTCATGGGCGACGAGGTCTACCAGCCCGAAGGCCCCGACGACCGCGAGGACGAGGGCATCCTCGACCCGGAGGACACCCTCAACGAGCGGGGCAGCGACCCCTACGACGAGGGCTGGTCACCGCCCGAGCGCCCACTCGGGGTGGAGCACCAGGGCACGACCGCGCGTGAGCAGCGCGAGGGCGAGACCCTGGACGAGAGGCTCGCCGAGGAACGTGCGGATCCGGCGCTGGAGGACCCCGCAGCGGACAACGGTCTGGGCGATCTCCCGGGCGGAGAGGGCGAGCCGCGGGACGACGAGGTGGGGGCGGACCGGGCGGGCCGCCTGGTGGCGCCGGACGAGGGCGCGCACGCGGACGCCGAGAAGGACATGGTCGCCGAGGATGTCGGCATCGACGGCGGCGCGGCCTCCGCGGAGGAGGCCGCCGTCCACCGGATCCCGGACGAATACGACGGTTCGCCGTAGCGGTCGGCAGCCTTCGGCTGGCTGCGACCGGCACCGTCCCCGCCTGAGCATCCCTTCCGTACCGGAGGTCTTCCATGGATCCCGAATCCGCCCGCGGCACCTCCACCGCACCCGACCGCCACCACTCCGAGGTCACACTTCGGGTGAACGGCAAACTGCACACGCTCACCGTCGACCACCGCTCGGTCCTGCTGGATGTGCTGCGTGAGGATCTCGATCTCACCGGCGCCAAGAAGGGCTGTGACCACGGCCAGTGCGGTGCCTGCACAGTCCTGGTCCAGGGACGCCGCGCCAACAGCTGTCTGCTGCCGGCGGTCGCCCTCGACGGCAGCGACATCACGACCATCGAGGGGCTGGCCGGCGACGGCGAAGAACTCCACCCGCTCCAGCGCGCCTTCCTGGACCGCGACGCCTTCCAGTGCGGGTACTGCACCCCGGGTCAGATCTGCAGCGCCGTCGGCGCGCTCGCCGAGGCCGCGGCCGGCCACCCCTCGCACGTCACCGACCCGGCCACCCCCTCCGGCCCGCCCGTACCGCTGGGCCGGGACGAGATCCGCGAGCGGCTCAGCGGCAACCTCTGCCGCTGCGGCGCCTACCCGCACATCGTCGAAGCCGTCGAGGACGTGATCCCGTGAAGCCCTTCGGATACGTGCGCGCGGGCAGCCTCGAGGAAGCGGCCGACGCATATGCCTCGCACCCCGGCGCCCGGTATCTCGGCGGCGGCACCAACCTCGTGGACCTGATGAAGCTCGGCGTGGAACAGCCCGCCACCCTCGTCGACGTCAGCCGGCTGCCCCTGGACACGGTGGAGGAACTGCCCGACGGCGCGCTGCGGATCGGGGCCACCGTCCGCAACAGCGACCTCGCGGCCCACCCACTCGTCCGCGACCGCTACCCGGTGCTCTCCCAGGCACTCCTCGCGGGCGCCTCCGGGCAGCTCCGCAATATCGCCACCACCGGCGGCAACCTCCTCCAGCGCACCCGCTGCCCGTACTTCCAGGACACCGGCAAGCCGTGCAACAAGCGCGAGCCGGGCAGCGGCTGCGGCGCCCGCGATGGCGTCCACCGCGACCACGCCGTGCTCGGCCACTCCCCGCTGTGCATCGCCACCAATCCCTCGGACATGGCCGTCGCGCTGGCCGCTCTCGACGCGCACATCGAGCTGTACGGCGCCGACGGCGAACGTACCGTCTGGGCCGCCGAGTTCCACCGGCTGCCCGGGGACCATCCGGAGCGGGACACCGAGATCCGCCCCGGCGAGCTCATCAGCGCGGTGGTCCTTCCGGCCGCCTCCGCCGGGCTGCCCTCGCTCTACCGCAAGGCCCGCGACCGGGCTTCGTACGCCTTCGCCCTCGCCTCCGTCGCGGCGGTACTGCGTGTGACGGACGGCGTCGTCCAGCACGCCGGGATCGCGTTCGGCGCCCTGGCGCACCGGCCCTGGCGCGCCCATCGCGCGGAGGAGGCACTGCTGGGCGCCGCGCCCACGGCGGCCGCCTTCGAACGAGCGGTGGACCTAGAACTCGCCGCCGCCCAGCCGCTGCGCGACAACGCCTACAAGGTGCGTCTGGCCCGCAATCTCGCCCTCGACGTCCTGGCCCGGCTCGCACCGCCGACCAGCACCTGAACCGGACCTCGAACCCGGCACCACCAGGAGGACTCCATGGCCGACACCGGTACCGCGCTGGGCGCTCCCGCGGAGCGCCGGGAGGGCCGGGACAAGGTCACCGGTCTGGCCCGCTACGCCGCCGAACACACCCTCCCGGGCCGGGCCCACGCGTGGCCCGTGCCCGCCGCGATCGCCCGTGGCTCGGTCCGCGCGATCGACACCACTGCGGCGCTGCGACTGCCCGGGATCATCGCCGTACTCACCCATGAGAACGCCCCGCGGCTCGGCGACGCCGACGATCCGACGCTCGCCGTCCTGCAGAACTCCCATGTACCGCACCGCGGCTGGCTGATCGCCCTGGTCGTCGGCGAGACACTGGAAGCGGCCCGCGCCGGCGCCGCCGCGGTCCGTGTCGAGTACACCGAGCAGGACCATGACGTGACGCTCACCGAGGACCATCCCTGTGCGTACGTACCCGAGGAGGCCAACGGCGGCTACCCCGCCCGTACCGAACACGGCGACCCCGAGGGCGCCTTCGGCTCCGCCGCCGTGCGCGTCGACGCCGACTACCGGGTGCCGCCGCTGCACAACCACCCCATGGAGCCGCACGCGGCCACCGCCCGCTGGGACGACGGCAGGCTCGTCGTGCACGACTCGAGTCAGGGCGCCACGGTCGTACACACCGTGCTGGCCGCGCTGTTCCGGCTTCCCGAGGAGCACGTCACCGTCGTGTCCGAGCACGTCGGCGGCGGTTTCGGGTCCAAGGGCACACCGCGCGCCCACGTGGTTCTCGCCGCCATGGCGGCGCGCGAGACCGGGCGCCCCGTCACGGTCGCGCTGCCGCGGCGCGCGATGCCCGCCGTCGTCGGCCATCGCGCGCCCACCCTGCACCGGGTACGGCTGGGCGCCACCCCGGAGGGCACCCTCACCTCGCTCCTTCACGAGGTCACCACCCACACGTCCCACGTCAAGGAGTTCGTGGAGCAGGCCGCCGTGGCCGCTCGCGTCATGTACGCCGCACCGCACAGCCGCACCAGCCACCGCGTCGTACCGCTGGATGTACCCACCCCGTCCTGGATGCGCGCACCCGGCGAGTGCCCGGGCATGTACGCTCTGGAGTCGGCCATGGACGAACTCGCGGCCGCGCTCGGCATGGACCCCATCGAGCTGCGCATCGCGAACGAGCCCGACACCGAACCCGACAGCGGCAAGCCCTTCAGCAGCCGGCACCTCGTCGAGTGTCTGCGCGAGGGTGCCCGGCGCTTCGACTGGTCGCATCGCGATCCCCGTCCGCGCTCCCGTTCCGCGGGTCCGCTGTTCGTCGGATCGGGGGTTGCGGCCGCCACGTACCCCGTCCTGATCTGGCCCTCCACCGCCTCCGCGCAGGCGCTGCCGGACGGGACATTCACCGTACGCGTCAACGCGACGGACATCGGCACCGGGGCGCGCACCGTCCTCGCGCAGATCGCCGCCGACGCCCTCGGCATCCCGCTGGACCGCATCCGTATCGAGGTCGGGAACAGCGACCTGCCCTCCGCCCCGCTCGCCGGCGGCTCCTCCGGCACCGCCTCCTGGGGCTGGGCGGTTCACGAAGCCTGCACTCGACTGAAAGCCTCCCTGGCCGAGCACACCGGTCCGCTGCCCGAGCGGGGCCTCACGGAGAGCGCCGACACCGCCGGGACCGCGGACGCGGACAGCGCCTACGCACGGCACGCCTTCGGCGCCCACTTCGCCGAGGTCACCGTCGACACGGTCACCGGGGAGGTCCGGGTAAGCCGTCTACTGGGTGTGTACGCCGCCGGGCACATCCTCAACGCCCGTACCGCCCGCTCCCAGTTCATCGGCGGCATGACCATGGGCCTGGGGATGGCGCTGACCGAGGGCAGCACGATGGACGCCGCGTTCGGCGACTTCACCGAATCGGACCTGGCCTCGTATCACGTGCCGGCCCATGCCGACGTACCCGCCGTCGAGGCGCACTGGATCGACGAGGACGACCCCCATCTCAACCCGATGGGCAGCAAGGGCATCGGCGAGATCGGGATCGTGGGCACGGCGGCGGCCATTGGGAACGCCGTCCACCACGCGACGGGGGTCCGCTACCGCACTCTGCCCCTCACCCCGGACCGGGTGCTGGGCGGCCTGAAAGCCTGACGGCACACTCCCGGCGCTCAGGACGGGCGTTCGCGGACGACGTCCCGCGCCGTCTTGTCCTCGCGCAGGCCGAGGAAGCGGGGGTGTCGCAGCATGCCGTCGCGGGTCCACTCGGTGAACGCGATCTGCGCGACGAGGGTCGGCTCGACCCAGTGGGCGCCGGCTTCGCGTACCCGGTCGGCGAAGGGTGGCGTCGCCGTGCGCAGATCGTCGAGGCGTGCGCGCAGGTCGAGGAGCGTGCGACGGTCGAAGCCCGTACCGACCTTGCCCGCGTAGCGGAGCCGGTCGCCCTCGTAGTAGCCCAGCAGCAGAGCGCCGAATCCGACGCGGCTGCCCGCCGGTTCGGTGAAACCGCCGATGATGAACTCCTGGCCCTGGGAACACTTGAGTTTGAGCCAGTCCGTGGAACGGCGCGGCTGGTAGCGGCTGTTCGCGCGTTTGGCGATCAGCCCTTCCCAGCCGTGGGCGCAGGCGTCGGCCAGCAACCTGGCGCCGCCCTCGTTGCGGTGCGGCGTCAGCCGCAGCGGTGCGCGGTAGGTCAGGGCGCGGCGCAGCAGGGACTTGCGGATGCGCAGGGGCAGCGCCCGGGTGTCGGCGCCCTCCAGTCGCAGGAGGTCGAAGACGTAGTACGTCACAGCGACACCGCTCGCCTCGATGTCACGCGGCCTGGTCAGCCCCATACGCTGCTGAAGGCGCGCGAAGTCCGTGCGGCCCTTCGCGAACGCCACGATCTCGCCATCGATGGTGAAGTCCGTGCACTGCTGCGCGGCGAGCGCGTCCACGATCTCGGGGTAGGTGGCGTTGAGGCGCCTGCCGGTGCGGGAGAGCAACGTGACGCGCTCGCCCTCGCGGACGGCGAGGACGCGGATGCCGTCCAGCTTCCGCTCGAAGATCCACTCGTCCGGGAAGTCCCGCTTGTCGCTCAGCGTGGCCAGCATGGGAGTGGCGGCCAGTTCCGCGCCCGGACGGGCCTCGCGCAGCAGCTTGGCGTGTTCCGCGGGCAGCGTACCCAGCAGATCGGTCATCGCCTCTCAGCCCCTTGGCTTTCCGCGGCGACCTGGTGGAGCGTACGTCCGCTGCGCACCGAGCGGGCCCGGCGCGGATCGGGGGTCGCCCGGCCGTCGGTGCGAGCCCACTCGTCCTTGGCCTTCACCAGCAGCCAGGCCTCGCCCTTTCCGCCGTCCTTGCCACCCCGGAACCGGGTGAGCGCGTACTCGCCGCGCAGTTTCGAGCCGTGGAGCCGGAAGGTGGCGTGGCCACGCTCGATCGACTCCTCGAAGGGGACCGGCCGGCCACGCCGGTCATGGCTCAGGGGCTCGTAGGTGCCGTGGTCCCAGACGATGACGGTGCCGCCGCCGTACTCGCCCTCGGGGATCACACCCTCGAACTCCTCGTACTCCAGCGGATGGTCCTCGGTGGGCACGGCGAGCCGCTTGTCCCCCGGATCGGTCGAAGGACCCTTCGGCACCGACCACGACTTCAGTACGTCGCCGACCTGGAGCCGGAAGTCGAAGTGCATCGTGCTTGCATCATGGATCTGCACCACGAAGCGAGGCTTCTCCTCACCGGCCGGCCGCCGGCCGCGGGGCTCCTCGGTACGGTCGAAGTCACGTTTGCCGCGATACGTCCGCAGCGCATCCTTGTCACTCACGCCGAGTCGCCTTTCCTCGACACATCGGTCCCGACGAGACGATCCATGCCTCGGCGGCGCACAGTCCTTGTTCCGGGTACCCCACAGGCATCCACCCGTTCAGGAATCGGGCAAAGTCCCCCAAGACAGGATGTCCGTGACCCGTGCGGACCTCGCCCGTCGGCCCGTGACCTGCCCTGACCATACTGGGAGGGCACACCGCTCCCCAGCCGCGAAGTGACCCATGTCGAAGTCCTCCCCCGACCATCCCACGGCCCCGGACACCGTCTGGCTGGCAAGCGGGCGCCATGCCGGACCCGCCCCGCAGGAGGTCCTTCGGACCAACCTCCGCACACTGAAGGACAGCGGGACGATCCAGGACTTCCTGGAGCCCGAGAACTCCGCACCGTCCGACGAGCATGTCTTCGAGGCCCGCTGGCAGGTGACCGACGCCGTCACGGTACGGGCGCGGCTCATCACCGACGGGCGCGAGCGCACGGACGAAGAGCGGCGCTGGACGCTGGTGGCCGAGGCGGAGCGGAGCTGGGATCCCGCGTGGCCCTCCCCCGCGACCATGTTCTGGCCCGAGAAGAGCGACCTCTCCTGGGACCACGACAGCGTGGCCGGGCTCCGTCTGCAGGACATCAACCCGCTCCCCAACGACGACGCGGCTCTGCGCCGCCTGCTCAGGAACGCCGCGCGCCACAGCTGGAGCATCAACGTCGTCGTCCACGAGGCGATGACTCCCGACCACCGCGGCCGCCTCCCACTGGCGCGCCTCCTCCCGCCGGGACTGCGGCATCGCGTCGTGGAACACCGGGCCGCCCCGGAGCAGTTCCAGGCCGTGAACTGGGCGCTGAAGAACGACCTGGGGATGTCGCTTCCGCGCGGCGGCGCCGTCATCCTGCCCGGCGCACCGGCCCGGCTCGGCTACGACGAGCAGGCCTTCACCGTGCGCAGCGTGTTCCTCGACGGATCGGAGCCGACGGAGCTCCTCGACAAGGTCGTACGGTACGACGCTCTGCCCCGGCCGCTGCCAAAGGAAGCGGCGCACGCCCTCACCGCGCTCCGGGAGGACTGGCATCTGCTGACCCTCGAAGAGGAACTGGCCCACGCACGCGCGCTGGTGGATGCCTATGCCGAGGCGCTCGACGCCATGACCAAGTCCCGCGATCTGTACCGCGAGGCGACCGAACTCGCCCATGCGGCGCTGGCCGAGATCAAGGAGTCCAAGGGGACGACCTCGTCCGTACGCGAGA
Source organism: Streptomyces sp. NPDC048415 (assembly GCF_040651675.1). Classification (NCBI taxonomy): domain Bacteria; kingdom Bacillati; phylum Actinomycetota; class Actinomycetes; order Kitasatosporales; family Streptomycetaceae; genus Streptomyces; species Streptomyces sp. NPDC048415. Next base: position 10,627 of record NZ_JBEZKJ010000087.1, read on the forward strand.
GTGGGCGCGGACAGGACGGGCGCTCACCGCATCCGCTCACGAAGACGCTTCAGCGCGTCACGGGCACCCTGCGCGCGCGGCGCACGCCGCGCGACGACGCTCGCACCCAGGACGTGTCCGACCGCGAGGACAGCACACGCGATTCCATGTGACCACTGACGCACGGGCGGACCGCGCGCAGGCATCCCTCACGCGCCGCGCCAGATGTTGGAGAACGCCGCGTTCTCGATGGCCCGACGTTGGCGCACGGCCTCCAGTTCCATCACCGCGTCGTGGACGGCGGCCACCACCGTCGTCACCGCGTCGTCGACGGGGCTCGGGGAGTCCGAAGTCTGTTCGCCGTGGATTCCGACGACCGCCGCGAGGGCGGCGAGGACGGGCTCGTCCGATGCCCAGCGGCTCATGGCCCGGCGCCGAGCGGGCGAGTCGGCCAGCGTCATCTGGTCGGCGCTGAAGGACAACCGGCTGCGCCGTTGCCGCGTGAGCTGGCCGCTCTCCTCGAGCGCGGTCAGATAGGCCGTGGACAGATCCCGGCCCCGGCGCCACAGCCAGTCCTCGACCCGTTCGTACGGCACCTGGCGATGAAGCGACGCCGCGGCCTGGCCCAGGAGCTGATCGTCCGTCGTCGGCTGACGGGCCGGCACCATCCGGTCACCGTCCAACTCGATAGCCTCGTCACCGAGGAGATCGATCACCTCGGCTCCCGCGAGGGCGAGCGACAGGTCGCCCTGCCCCACGGGACGGCTCGGCTCCTTGTCGATGGCGATGATGAACAGGTCCCTGGCCGTGGTCATGAGCGGCTCCCCTCGGAGTCATCGGCGATGTCGCGTCACCGCGCGGTCGACCGCATTGGAGACCCTACAAGCACGGCCGTCGGGTAAGGATCAGGCTTACCGAGCGGCGGGCTGGGCGGGCAGGTTGAAGACGTGCCCAGGAGAGACGATCTTCGTGATCGCCTGGCCGAAGAGTGTGCTGGGCTCGGAGCTGTCGTGGTTGATGTCGGTGTTCAGCAGCACGACGATGGTCGCCTGGGACGAGGGGAGATAGATCGTCAGGGTCTCGTAGCCGGGCAGTGAGCCGTTGTGCCCGATCCAGCCCTGGACGTTGAAGATACCGAGGCCGTATCCAGCGCCCGGAATCGTGGTGGGCTGCGTGGTGAGCCGCTGCTTCTGCGTGGCGGGGCTGATCAAAGTGGTGCCGTCGGGCAGGACGCCGGTGGCGACCGTGGGCGCCCAGACACGCAGATCCTGCAGGTCGGAGATGATCGCACCGGCCGCCCAGCCCCAGGAGGGGTTCCAGTTCGTGGAGACCTCGACCTTCCCGCTCGCGGTCTGGTCCGTGTAACCCTGCGCGTGCGGGCTCGGGAACGTCGCGTCGACCGGGAAGCTCGTGTGGTTCAGACCGGCAGGCACCAGCACGTTCTTCTGGATGAACTCCCCGATCGGTGCGCCGCCCACCTTCTCGACGACCAGGCCGAGCAGGATGAGGTTCGTGTTGCAGTAGGAGAACTTCTCGCCCGGTGGGAACAGCACGGGATGCTTGAAGGCGTAGTCGAGCAGTTGCTGGGGGGTGAACGGCAGGCGCGGATCGGACGTCAGCGCTTTGAAGAACCCCGGATCCTCCGAGTAGTTGAAGAGCCCGCTGCGCATACCGGCGAGCTGGCGCAGTGTGATCTTGTCTCCGTTGGGCACGCCGCCGATGTATTTGCCGATCGGATCGTTCAGGTTCAGCTTGCCCTCGTCGACCAGCTTCAGCAGCGCCGTCACCGTGAACGTCTTGGTCTCGCTGCCGATACGTATGTACAGATCCGACGACATCTTCTGGCCGTTGCTCTTGTCGGCCACGCCGAACGAGCGCACGTGGCTGCCCTTGTCAGGGGTCCACAGCCCCACGGTCACGCCGGGCACGTTGGCCTCCCGCATGACCTGTTGCACGGCATCGTCGACTTGTCGGGTCACATCAGGGGTGAGCCGGCGGAAATCAGCGGCCGACGAATCGGAGGGTGAGGGGGGTTCGGGTGAGGCAGCGGCAGGCGCGAACGCGGGCGCCCCGAAAGCCGCGCCACCCGAGACCGGTGATACCAGCGCCCCGACCGCCACGAACATGACGGCCCCCCTGCGCAGTCGTCCGCACCAGTGCGTCATGAGCTGACTCCAAGTGCATGAATGACGAGCGAGTCCTTTTGCGGCCGGACCTCGGCACAGAGGCGCCTCGGCACACGTGGGCCGCGGCACGGAGGGGCGCGGCACAGACCGGATCTTGGCGCAGACCGAACCTCGGCACAGGCCCTCGGCACGGGCCGATCTCGGTACGGGGCGCACGGCGGCGACACATCGCGGGGCCACCGTCACGCCGTAGGCAACAAGCCTCAAAGTCCTACATCACCAGCATAGGAGCCTCGGCGGCAGGCCGCCCGTCGGACCATACGTCCCAACATGCGGGGCGGCCCGGCCCCGCTATGGGCGAGGGCCGGGCCGGCTGTCTTCTCCGCGGTACTGGGTCAGCCCTGGCGGGCCTTGAAGCGCGGGTTCTTCTTGTTGACGACGAAGATCACGCCCCGTCGACGGACCACCTGGGCCCCGGGCTTCGACTTCAGCGAGCGCAGGGACTTGCGCACCTTCATGGTTCTGCTCTCCTCCTGCTCAAGGCCGCCTGTACAGGAGGCGGCCCGGTTGGCTCAGCGCTCCTCCCGGAAAGCGACGTGCTTCCCGGCCAGCGGGTCGTACTTGCGCAGGACGAGCCGCTCGGGGTCGTGGAGACGGTTCTTGCGCGTCACGTAGGTGGCGCCGGTCCCGGCCGTCGACTTCAGCGTGACGACGGGGCGCATGTTGTTGCGTGCCATGAGGTCCTCCCTTCGCCCACATCGCGCGGTCCTTGTCCCGCGCATGCCAGCTACGTGTGCTGTAACAGCCGACCAGGTCCCGACATTCCCTCGCGCCGGGGCCCCTGATTCACGTCCTCTTGATCGGTTCAGATGAGGTGGGCGAAGACCACCAGGTTGTCGGTGTAGTCCTTCACGTCGTGGTCGTAGTCACCGGCGCAGGTGATCAGCCGTACCTCGGCCTGGGCCGTGTCGGCGTACACGCGCCGGTTGGGGAAGTGGTCCTTCTCGAACGTCTCCACGCTGTCGATCACGAACGAGGCCGTACGTCCGTCGGCCCTTTTGACGGCGAAGTGGTCCCCCCTCTCCAGCTCGCCGAGGTCCGCGAACACGGCCGGAGCCGTTGCCGTGTCGACGTGCCCGGCGATGATCGACGTACCCGCCTCTCCAGGAGACGCCCCGGCGGCGTGCCAGCCGACGAGGTTCACGTCGTCGGCGGGCGGGGCTTCGAGGTGGCCGGTGCGGCCGATGGCGAGGGCGGTGAAGGGTGCGTCCACGGAGATCTTCGGGATGAGCAGTCGCGTCGGTTTGGCCCGCGGAAGATGCTTTCCCGACTTGGGCACGGCGGGCAACGAGGGCGCCAGTGCCGCAGCCGTGCGGGGCGTGCGCGAGGTGCCGGACGGTTGGCCTTGACCGCCGAGCAGGCTCACGGCCAGGGCCAGGATGCCGACGGACCATAGGAGCCACGACACGCGGACGCGGAGGCCCCTGCGGGACAGAAGGGACTCGACAGGGGTGTCGGCAGGAGTAAGGGGGGACAACCGGGCTGCCATCGGGGACCACCTCACTAGGACACGGCAGCGGAGAGCACAGCACTACGAGGGCCGGCCGGGCCGCCGCGATGTGCGTACGCGGCGGCCGCGGCTGTTATGTCGTCGGACGTCGGTCAGGACGTGCCATCGGCAGCCTTCTTGCGGCGCATCGCGTACGCGCCCGCGCCGGCGACGGCCAGGACGCCAAGCCCGCCGGCGGTGACGCCCGGCGTGGCGAGCGCGCCGCCACCGGTGTGCATGCCGCCGCTGGGCTTGCCGCGCTCGCCACTTGAGGAGTCCCTACCGTGCTCGTCACTCGAGGAGTCCTCACCGCGCTCGTCACTCGACGAGTCCTTACCGTGCTCATCACTCGACGAGTCCTTACCGTGCTCATCACTCGAGGAATCCTTGCCGTGCTCGTCACTCGAGGAGTCCTTGTATGTCTCCGGGTCGAACTTCGCGTCCTTGGTCCAGTCGTCCTCGTTCACCGCGGTGAGCGCGCCGCCACCGGTGTGCATGCCGCCGTTGGGCTTGCCGCGCTCGCCACTGGAGGAGTCCTTGCCGTGCTCATCACTCGAGGAGTCCTTGCCGTGCTCGTCACTCGAGGAGTCCTTGCCGTGCTCGTCACTCGACGAGTCCTTGCCGTGCTCATCACTGGACGAGTCCTCACCGCGCTCGTCACTCGAGGAGTCCTTGGTCCAGTCGTCCTGGTGCAGTGTGGTGAGCGCACCGCCACCCGTGTGCACCCCGCCGTTCGGCTTGTCGTGCCTGCTGTCCTTGTCGTGCTCCTTGCTATAAGAAGAGTCATCGTTGTTGTCCCAGTCACCTGCCGTGGCGGCATAGGCGCCTGGTGCGGCGATCGCTAGGGCGGCCGTGGCCGTCGCGGTAGCGAGGAGCATGCGGGCAGAGCGCATCGTCTGTTCCTTCCGCCGCAGCCGGGCAGCTGGCACTTTGTCAGCTCATGAGAACCCGACCCCGACGTGATCCACCGTCAGCCAGTCCTGCGCTCCCCACCACTCGAGCCGCTCACCCGGGTCACACCCCGCGGCTCACACCTGCCCGGCCGCCGATTCACCCCCTCCGGGCATCCCCGACAGGCCTGACCTGGCGATTCGTCACAAATTGACGAGCAGTTGGACTCATCAGGGCCGGCGCGGCAGTGACGCGCAGCCGGAGGTGACCGGCTTGCCGGAGAGGCGGTCGGTCAGCCACGAGATGGCACTGCCCTGGTCGACGATGAGCGGCACCAGGTGATTGGTGAGGAGTTTGTCGCCGAGGTTGGGCAGGTCGACCGGCTTGTAGGTGACGTCCGCACCCTTACGGCACCAGTCGACCGCCAGCCGGCGCGCTTGCGCGTGTCCGACGATGTCGTCCTTGACGCCGGTCGCGATGCGTACGGGGCTGCCGGGCTTCAACGAGCCGATGCGCTGTGTGGCGAGAAACGCCTGGAGTCTCGGCTCGGCGGCGATGATGTCGGCGAGGGGCTTGCCGCTGGTCGTCCATTTCGCGCTCTTGGTGAAGCCATAGGTGAGGATGGCGTCCCCGACGCACATGGTGGACACGTCCTTGAGTACAGCCTTGCCGGTGGCGTTGATGTCGGCGTCCGCGATGTCCCGCAGGGACGGGTCGCTCTGGACGAAGCCGTTGATCGACCAGCCCAGTGCGCCGGCCAGGGCACTGCCGTCGATGCCCTTCATGACTTCGGTCAGGTCCGCGGGCGGCGCGCCGGCGTAGGTGCCGGCCAAGTTGACGTCGGGTGCGTACGAGGGTTGCAGTTCGGCGGCCGCGGCACTGGCGCCGCCGCCCTGGCTGTAGCCGTACAGGCCCACACGGGAGGCCGAGGTGATCGACGCTCCGGCGACCGCGTGGGCCGCGCGGGCGGCGTCCAACAGGGCGTGCGCCTCGTCGAGACGGTTGACGTAGGTGTGGAGCCGGTCCGTCGCGCCGAGGCCGGTGTAGTCGGTGACGACCACGGCGACGCCGGCGGCGAGGAGGCGGTAGATCGCCACGTCCTCGTATCCGACGGACAGGGTCTCGCCGTTGAGCGTGAGCGGGTGCTGCAGGGCCAGCGAGGCGGCGCACTGGTCGCCCTGGCCCATGGTGCCCGGTGCCAGGGCGACCAGCGGGCGCGGGCCGGCGCCCTTCCAGGCCGCGGAGGGTTCGAGGTAGGCGCCGGTGACCGCGACGGGACGGCCGTTGGAGTCCGTGGACTTGTACATCAGCCGCGTCGCGGTGCCCGGAAGGGGACCGCCCAGGCCCGGCAGACTGAGGTCGAGGGGCAGTGGCTCCGTACGGATCAGGGCGCCGTCGGCGGCGGGCAGCTCGGCCGGCGGGTGGTAGAAGGCCGGGATGTCCACGCCGCGGGAGGTCACTTCGTCCGCTGCCGTATACGCCGCGGCGGGTGTGGTCCAGGCGCCCAGGCATACGGCGGCCAGCGTCGCCAGCAGGCGGTTGCGGACCGGCGCGGCGAGTTCTCTTACCCGCGCCTGAGGCTCACCCCACCGACCGACCAGGTGCCGGTGGGGGGAGTCGCTGGAGGTCGAACGCACACGGAAGGTCTGAAACCGTCGTCCCACGGCTCACTCCCTTGGTTGCTTTTACGGAAGGCGTGGGCACGCTAACCCCGATGGGTTACCCGAGGTAACCCGTCGGTAAGTTACGCTACGGTAACTGCGGTTCGAGCAGATGACGGTGGACAGCCGCGGAACCGGCGTCCTCTGACGTCCCGTTCGACGCCGACGGTGATCCATGGCCGGCCCCTGCCGGCTCATCGGCGCCGGGCCTGCGGATGAGAAGACGGGCCACCTCGAACGTCATCTCGGTGGTGTCCTCGAGCGGGGCGAGTGACAACGCCCGGCGCAGACGGACAGATTGACGATGAGATGGGCGTGCCAGTGCGTACCCGCCCACTCCGCGCCCGTCGGCGAAGACGCGGTTGTCGTTCACCCACCACACGACGGAGTGAGCCCCGGACTCGACCCGCAGGTCCACCCAGGCTCCCGACTGGACGGCGTCGGCCCGGTGATACCGGTGACGGGTCGAGAATCAGGGCCGCGATGTTCCAGGCGTCGCCCTCACCCCGGCCGCACCCTCGGTGGTCGTCCGGCTCTCGGGGTCACGGTCGCGGCCAGGGGCGTCCGCCGATGCGTTCGATGTCGGTGTTGAAGCGCCTCAGATACGAGGCGAAGGCGGCGATGTCCGTCTCCGACCAGTCGGCCATGATGCGGTCCAGGGACCGCACGAGCCCTTGGCGCTCCTCGTCGAGCAGGCGCTCCCCCTCGCCCGTGATGCGGAACTTGCGGGCCATGCCTCCCTCGGGGTCGGGGATGCGCTCCACGAGTCCGGCGCGCATGGCCGCCGCGGTCTGCCGGTTGAGGGTGGAGTCGTCGAGTCCGAAGGCGTCGCTCAGTTCACCGATCGACATCGGCCCCTGGACACGGATACGGCTGAGCAGGATGTAGGCGCTCCGCTCCAGCACGCCCTCCTTGGTACGACCGCCCTTGTGGTGCAGGAGTCCGTGGCGGCTCAGCAGCATCTGCTCGTACTCGACCTCGTGTGTGGGCCTGACCATCCGCCTGCCGCCTCCCGCTCTCTCCTGAACCGCGTGGACGTCACGTTACGGTGCGGCCCGACCTCATCCGCACACGGCCATATGCGTGAGCCACATCGTATGCGCGATACATACGACATGTACGATGCACATCCTTGTCCCGCAGACAGATACGCGAGGAGTCCCCTTATGGACGCCCCCCAGCCGTCAGCCCGCGCAGGCGGCGTGGTCGCCACGCTCGCCTTCGCCGGCACCGTGGCAGCGATCATGCAGACACTGGTCACTCCGCTCATCGCCGAGTTGCCGCAGATGCTGCACACCGCGCCCTCGAACTCCGCGTGGGTGATCACCATCACCCTGCTGGTGTCGGCCGTCTGCGTACCGGTGTCCGGCCGCCTGGGCGACCTGTTGGGCAAGCGACGGATGCTGCTCGCGTGCACCGTCCCGCTGGTGGTGGGCTCCGTGGTGTGCGCGCTCTCCTCTTCCCTCACCCCGATGATCATCGGGCGTGGCCTGCAAGGCATGGGCATGGGCATGCTGCCGCTGGGCATCGCCCTGCTGCGTGACGTACTGCCGGCCCAGAAGCTGAGCTCCTCCATCGCGCTGGTCAGCGCCTCCATGGGCATCGGCGGCGGCCTGGGCCTCCCGATCTCCGCGGCGGTCGCGCAATACGCCAGCTGGCGCGTGCTGTTCTGGGGCTCCGCGGTGCTGGCCGTGGTGATCGGCACGCTGGTGTGGTTCCTCATCCCGGACGTACCGGCCAGTGCCAAGGGTCAGCGCTTCGACGCACCCGGCGCGCTCGGTCTCGGCGTCGGCCTGGTCTGCCTCCTCCTCGGGATCTCCAAGGGCGCCGACTGGGGCTGGGGCTCCGCGACGACGCTCGGCCTGCTCCTCAGCGCCGTCGTGGTCTTTCTCGCCTGGGGCGCGTGGGAGTTGCGGACCCAGGACCCGCTGATCGACCTGCGCACCACCGCCCGTCCCCGGGTGCTGTTCACCAACGTCGCCTCGATCTTCGTCGGATTCGGCATGTACGCCAGCATGCTGATCATCCCCCAGCTGCTGCAGTTCCCCGACGCCACCGGCTACGGCCTGGGCCAGTCGATGCTCGCGTCCGGCCTGTGGATGGCCCCCGGCGGCATCATGATGATGATCGTCTCTCCGTTCGGCGGGAAGCTCACCGACGCCCGCGGTCCGAAGTTCACGCTGATCTGCGGTGTCCTGGTGATCGCCCTCGGCTACGGCCTGTCGCTGGCCCTGATGGGCTCCGCCTGGGGGCTCATGATCGTCGGCATGGTCATCAACAGCGGCGTCGGCCTCGCCTACGGGTCCATGCCCGCCCTCATCATGAGTTCGGTCCCACTCTCCGAGACCGCCGCCGCCAACGGCTTCAACACGCTGATGCGTTCGCTCGGCACCTCCATCGGCTCCGCGGTGGTAGGCGTCGTACTGGCCCAGATGACCACCACCATGGCTGGCTACAGCTTCACCTCCGAGAGCGGCTTCCGCACCGGCCTCATGATCGGCGGCGGCGTGGCGCTGGTCGCGGCGGCGATCGCGGCCGTCATCCCGGCGGCCCGCGCCCTCGTCGGCGGCGGCAAGGCCGCCACGCCCGAAGCGGCCACGGTCGAGGCCTGAACCGGACTTCGACCCCGGTGCCCCGCAGGCCGCCGGGGTCGAAGACGTACGGCCCTGCCCCCGCGCCCGCACGGCGGGGCCGACGCGGGGCGCGCGTTGACGCGTGCCATGCTGGAACTCCGGATCATGACGGAGAGCGGGAAACGGCAGCGTGAGGACAGTGACACGGCCGAGCCGGACGGCGATCTGGGACCGGTTCTCGGCATCCGACCCCGGGCTGCTCAGGCTCATGGCCGGACTGCGGACCGTCGGCGCCATCGCGCTCACGCTCGCGGTCCTGGCACTCCTCAAGGCCGATGTGAGTCACATGGTGGCCGGTGCCATGGCGGCCATGGTCGCGACCTTCGCCATCAAGGAGAAGCAGCGCGGCCGGCAGGCCCTCACGCTCGCGCTCGGCCTGCCCGTGGCGCTCGTGGCGATGTCGCTGGGAGCGCTGCTGAACACCGAGGTCGTCGCCGGCGACCTCTTCTTCATCGCCCTGATCTTCGCCGCGGTGTACAGCCGCCGGTTCGGTGAACGCGGCACGGCGCTCGGACTCATCGGGTTTCAGATCTACTTCGTCTCCTTGTTCGTCAGAGCCACCGTCTCCGCGCTGCCCGGACTGTGCGGCGCGCTGGCCGTCGCGTTCGCGTGCAGCGCCATCGTGCGGTTCGCCCTGGTCGTCGAGACACCCGAACGCGTCCTGCTGCGCCTGCGCGAGGCCTTCCGGGCTCGTCTGGCCCAATTGGTGTCCGCCCAGATCGAACTGCTCGACGCCGGGCCCGACCGCGTCGAGAAGGCCCTGGAGGACGTACGCCGGCACACCGCGCGACTGCATGAGAGCGCGATGATGATCCAGGGGCGGCTGGAGGAGGGAACCAGCGACAGCGCCACCGCCTCACTCGTCCAGCGCCGCGTGGCCGACGCCGAGATCGCCGCCGAACGGCTCGGCGTCCTGATCCTCACCGCCCGCAGCGCCGAACGCGCCGACACGCTCACCCTTCATCTGCCGCACGCGCCCGTGCCCGCGCCGGGCAACCGGCTGCGGGCGCAGGACGACACCACCGCCACGTTGCGCCGTGATCTCAACGCGCTGCGCCTGCTCGTCGTACGCCCCGTCTCCCACGACCGGGGCACGGGGCTGGCCCATCTGCGCAACCGGCTGCTCGGCTACCGGGACGAGGAGAATCTGCCGCGCGCCTCGGCCGCCGTCCAGGACGTCTTCCGCGGCATCGGAGAGGCGGCGCGCTCCGTCCTCGGCCTGCGGCTGGCCCTCGACGGGCCCCAGGACGAATCCGACGACACACCCGCGACGACCCGTTCCCGCGAGGAATTGGAGGCCGAGGACGTCGCCATCTCCCAGGCCGAGGAGAGCGAGTCGGACAAGGGCGGCCGCAAGGGGCTGGAGCGTCCCACGACCCGAGCCGCCGTCCAGGTGTCGGTGGGTTCGGCCCTGGCCATCGTCGGCGGGGAGTTCCTCTCCAGCCAGCGCTGGTACTGGGCGGTGCTGACCTGCTGGGTGGTCTTCCTCAACACGGCGTCCACCGGGGAGATCCTCGTCAAGGGCTACCGTCGGCTGCTGGGCACCGTGCTCGGAGTCGTCGCCGGTGTCGGCCTGGCGGGTCTGGTGGGCCACCACACCTGGACGGCGTTCGCCCTCGTACTGCTGTTCATCTTCGCCATGTTCTTCACCGCGCCCCTGTCGTACGCCCTGATGTCCTTCTTCGTCACGGCGATGCTGGGGCTGCTGTACACGCTGCTCAACACCTACAGCCCCGAGGTGCTCGTCCTGCGCATCGAGGAGACCGCGCTCGGCGCCGCCTGCGGTGTGATCGCGGCCGCGCTGGTCCTGCCGGTGCACACCGATCGCCGTACCGACGAACTCCTCGGCACGGTGCTGACCCGGCTCGGTGATGTCTCCCGGGCCGCGGTGGAGCAGCTGAGCGGCGGGCCCGCGCGCGATCTGCTGGACAAGGCCCGCGACCTCGACACGGCGCTGGACGATCTACGGTCCTCCACCCAGCCGTTGACCCATCCGATCACCCCGCTGCGGTCCCGCCGGCAAACCGCCCGCTATCTCGTCGCCCTGCTGGAGACGTGCGCCTATCACGCGCGTGCACTGGCGGCGACGGCCGAGCTCCTGCCGTACAGCAAGACCGTCGCGGCCGACCCTCGCCTGAAGGGAGCCGGCCGCCGCATCGCCCACAACATCGACGTCCTCGTCGCCCGTGTGAAGGACGACGACACCAGCGGCGTGGCCGAGACCGGCGCGAGCCTCGCCGCCATGCTGGAGACGGACCCGGCTCGGCACGACCGCGTCACGCACCGCGTCCTCAGACATCTGCAACGCCTGGACGAGGGCGTGATCGGCCTGGCCCGCCCGCTCGGAGTCCCGGTCTCCACACCCGACAGCGCGTCCCCCCGGGGCCACGCCTCGTAGAGCTCCACCGGGCGGAGCCTCGTGGTAGCCGAGCCGGTCGGCGAGTGCCGCGACCCGCAACGGCTCGTCGACCGGGGTGTCGTCCTCGCGCGCCACCGCGACCACACTGATCTCCGTTCGCTTCACCGTAGTCACCGGCGGCACGGCGACGAAAGGGTGCGGCCGACGGCCCGCTTCTGCGTGCGAGCGTCCCCTTGTCCGTCTCGGTTCCTCGCGGCTATCCCTTGCTCTTCACCGCGAACAGTTGGCGCAGGGTCATGTCGGGGTTGTATCCGCAGTTGTACTGGGTGTTCTGCACGATGAAACCGTCCGACGCGGCCTCCTTGTTGCCGGCTTGCGTGGCGGCGGTCAGAGCCGACTGCCGTTGGACGGCCGGGTCCGCCTGCAGCCACTCCCGGCACGTGGCGTCGGCGCTGAGGCCGCTCGACGGGTCGTCCGCCACAACGGACTGGTAGACCTTGGTCCCGCCCCAGATGATGGCGATCACCGCGACCACGGCGACGAGGATTCCGCCGTAGTGGGTGTTGCCACTGTTGGAGACGTTGTGACTGTTGGCCGTGTGGGAGCTGTTGTCGTCGCGGCCGACGACCCTGTTTCCGTTGCCGCTGACCTGTGGGGAGTTGAGGGATCCCTGGCTGACCATCCCCCCGAAGGATGCCTGCGCGGAGGAGGAGTTGCGTGATCCCGTCGTCTCGTCGTTACTCACGGAAGCGGAGAGCAGTTCGCCCAGTTCTCTCAGGGCACGCTCTGCTTGGGGAGATGCCTGGGCGAACTCCCCCACGACTCCGGCCCACCGCGCCTCCACACGGGCGCGTGTCTGTGCCCGCTGGCCGCCGGAACGGGTCCTGATGTCGCGGCGGTCGTCGTTGAGTTGTGCGAGGTAGGCGCTTTCCTCGGCGGGGCGTCCCCGTCCGAGGACCGCGGCGATCCTGCGGGCGGACACATGCCAGGCGTCCGCCGTCATGGCATTCACGATGCCGGTCGCCGCGGCACCGATGAGCGCGGAAATGACAGGTTCGGGCACAGCGACTGGCTCCTTATGGCTGGCCTAGAAGAAGAGAAAACGGAAGCGGCCGCCGCGGAAGACGTAGCGCGCGTAGAAGCCCGCGGCGGCGGCCACCGCCAGTCCGATCAGAGCGCCGCCCAGCTGCCCCTTGAACAGACCGGCCAAGGCGAGGCAGCCGACGATGACGGCGACCAGTGCCCAGAACCCGCCGTAGATGGCACGCGACATGATCTCGCGGGCCCCGAGCAACGGTGCCGCCGGCGTCACCGGTGGCGAGACCGTCGGCGGAGCCGACGGTGGTGGCGGACTCGAGGGTGGCGGCGGCACGGTGGGGCGCGCGTAGCCCAGTTGTGCGTAGAGGTCGGGAGTCGGCAGATGTTGCGTCCGGCTTCCACAACCGAGGCAATGGGAACCCAGCTGACGCCGATGGAAGTGGGTGCACCCTGATTGAAGACAGGTCAGCTGACCGGGCCGCGCCTCCGCGACTCCGTTCGATGGTTGGTCCACGTTCCCCCCTGATCACGGCAGCCGGAAAGCACGGCCTTCCATGACGAGGAGGGCTTCATCCCGGGCTGCGGTGCGTGAAGTCTCCCGATGAGGGCCCCGTCCCGCAGCCCATTAAGGGAAAAGAACATGAAATGACCGCAAGGGAGCGAATCTGTCGCTTTTCACACCGGCCGACGACCGGGGTCGCCCGCGCCGCAGCGGCCGCCCACGGCCCCGGTGGATGCGAGATCCGGGGCTGAGCCGTTCACGGCCGACGGCGGCGGGCCCGAGAACTCTCCGTGCCGACCCCAATCAGGCGGGCTGCCTCGGCGGCAGGCCCCCGTAGTAGCTGCCGACGGTGGCCAAGTACGCGGGATCCAGGGTTTCCCGGTCGGTGCGGAAACCCGGTGCTGACTTGATCTCCTCCCTGGTGCACGTCACGGTGATCTTCCGCGTCTCCATGTCGATACCGGCGACGACACCCACGGGCACCAGGACACTCCTGCCGAACACCCACACGCCGGTGTCGACGATCAGGTGACGCATCCCGGAATCGTCGGCCTGCCGGTCGACCTGCCCTATCGTTCCGTCGGTCGCCTCCACGGAGTACCCCGTGAGATCGTGCACTTCGGGATGGTTGAACTCCGGCGCGTACGACCAGATTCTGTCGACAGTCATCCTTTCCTCCTCCTGTTCCAGGGCTGCGAATACCCTGCTGTCCACTCTGCATTCTGCGGAATCCCGTTGCCTCACGGCGCAGTTGACGCGGATTTCCCTCGGACACAGGTCCAGCTCTTCCAGGACGGGTCCGTTTCCGCATCCTGCCGTCATCATTGAGCGCACGCACCCCGGGCCTCATTGGCCTGTTTCCCTCTCGGAGTCACGTCATGACGGCTGCCCGCGTCCCAGGGCTGATCCTGCCCCTCGTCTTCCTGTGTGCCTTCGTCGCGGGTCTGGTCTGGTACTGGCGTCACCGTGGCGAGTAGTACGGACGTCAAGAAGACGGCGCCACTTCCCCATGGGGTGGTGGCGCCGTCTTCCGCGGGGGCGTTCAGAGGAACGCCGGCCCTCTCTGAGACCCTCCGGTGACCAGGAGCGCGTCGGCGGCGGCGACGGCATCGTGGACGCTGTGGGTTCCCGTCATCACGCAGAGCGTATAGATGACGTCTTCCAGCTCGCGTGCTGTCTGCGGGGTCTCCTTCTCGGCGTACGCGATCTTCAGGGACGCGTACCGCGTCAACAGCTTCCGGACAGCCTTCGGGTCGGGCACGAGCACGGCGAGGGCTCCTCTCTCGTTTTCCGCCTCGTGTTCCCGCCACTCGACGATTCATTCGCAACTCCTGCCCCACACAACCTCTTTGGCGGAATCAGGACGCTGCCGTCGCACACATGGAAAGGGAAACGCTATTCGAGGGCGCGGTCAGCCACGGGCGAGGTAACTGCGCACCGTCGTGCCGAACTCCCCGGTGTGCACGCGGACGAGGTCGGAGACGTAATGGACGAGGAACAGACCACGGCCGCCGATCTGATCGGGGCGCACGGGGCGCCGGCCGACCAAGGAGTCCGTCAGACATCCCTCGTCCTGCACCTCGCAGACGATCTGCTCGCTCTCGGCCCAGATCCTCAGTGTCCCCGCACCGCCACCGTGCACCACGCTGTTGGTCGTCAGCTCCGCGACCACGAGATTCAGATCCTGCGACCGGGCGGGCGTCATCCCCCGCTCCCGCGCCTCACCCATCGCGAAATCGCGAGCGACCGGCAGGAGTTCGGCGTCGAAACGTATGGCCGCCGCTCCGGGTGGGTGGCGCAGCTTCTCGTTGCACCGCGCGAGCACGCCCTCCGGATCGTAGGCCAGGCTGACGCCGTATGTTCCTTGGTTGATCACGACCGGATGCGTGGCGTGCGCGTCGGCGATCACGTCGTGGGAGAGGGCTCGCGCGTCGTACGGACAAAGGATCGTCACATCGCGTCCGCGGAACGCCTCGTTGATCAGAGCTTCGTGCTGAACACACGCGGGGTACTCGGCCGATGTACGGCCGGGCCAGATCGGCTCGCCGATGATGCGTACGTGACCGCCCGGGTGGGCGTCGGCGAACGACCGCAGCACCGAGGCAATGATCCGGCCGGGGTTGCGGCCCGCCTGCGTCATGTCGATCCAGCGGACGTCGGCGGCGCGTGCTCCGAGTTCCGCCTTGATCAGTTCCAGTCGCGGAGCCGGTGCGGCTACCGCCACCGGCTCGCCGGCGGCCAGGCCGTCCGACACGAACGGCGCTGTTCCTTCCACATACTCCCGGTCGCCGCGGTAGAAGAGCGCGGGGTGGACGAAGGGTTCGGCGCGGGATGGCGTACGCGTCATGCCCCCGCCTCCGCCGCCCTCGGTCCGCGGCGTGGGTTTTGGGGACGCGCGCGACCTACGGCGGCATTGCGCAACGGCGCGAGGAGCGACAGCACTCTGTCTTCTTCCGGCTCCATGCCCACGGACTCACCCCGAATCCCAGTTTACGTGGCGGTCGTCGCTCCAGGCCGTCGCCCGGCCGCTCGTGCCCGCCACATACGTCGCTTCGCGCGCTCGCCTTCCCGAGATCTGCCCGCCGAACCATCCGGTGCCGCGGCCGGAAGTGAGCGGTTTACGGCAGCGGGTGGCATGAGCGGCATCAAGGAGGGCACACGGGCAGCGTCATCAATTCCTTCGGACGATATGGGGTGGACGGCATGGCAGCCGTGACGGCAGCGAAGGCCACGGACACGGCACAGCAGGCAGTTACGGCGGAGGAAGAGCCCCTCCCGCAGATCGACGAGCCGCTGAAGATCAGCCCGAAGAACGCCCGCGAACTGTCACGTCAGTTCTTCGACCGGCTGGCCGTGCTGGAGGAGGGCTCGCACGAGTACCAGTACGCGCGCGGCACCCTCATCGAAATGAACCTCTCCCTCGTGCGGTACGCCGCGGCTCGCTTCCGCAGCCGCAGCCAGGGCGAGATGGACGACATCGTCCAGGTCGGCACGATCGGGCTCATCAAGGCCATCGACCGTTTCGAGCTCTCCCGCGAGGTCGAGTTCACCTCGTTCGCCGTTCCCTACATCGTCGGTGAGATCAAGCGTTTCTTCCGCGACACGAGCTGGGCCGTGCACGTACCCCGCCGCCTGCAGGAGGCCCGCGTCGAGCTCGCCAAGGCGACGGAGGAGCTGCGCACCCGCCTCGGACGCACGCCGACCACACGCGAACTGTCCGAGCTGATGTGCCTGTCCGAGGCAGAGGTCATCGAGGCCCGCAAGGCCTCCAACGGCTACAACTCCTCCTCCCTCGACGCCGCGCTCACGGCCGACGGTGCGTCGGACGGGGAGGCGGTCCTCGCGGACTTCATCGGCGAGGACGACCCGTCGCTCGAACTGGTCGAGGATTTCCACTCATTGGCTCCCCTGATCGCCGAGCTCGACGAACGGCAGCGTCGGATCATTCACATGCGCTTCGTGGAGGAACGCACCCAGGCGCAGATCGGCGAGGAGCTCTGCATCTCGCAGATGCACGTCTCCCGTCTGATCACCCGCATCCTCAAGCACCTGCGCACGGGCCTGCTCGACCCCTCGGTCGTCTGACACACCCCCCGTCGCCCGTGCCCGGGGCGAATCCCCCGTTCGGATGAGCATCATGAGAGCAGCGGGGGTACTAGGAGGCTCTACGTTCCTCTCCTGCGGGGGTTTGTCTTGATCACCACGGTGCGCAGAACGCTTGTCATGCAGCTCGATACCGAGACCACGGGGCGCTTCCCGGTGTTGGCTCACCTGAGCTATCACCTGGAGGACCCGTTCGCGGTCACCATGGCCTTCAGCCACGACGGCCGTGTCCTCGCCCGGTGGCGGCTCGACCGGCAGATGGTGGCCGACGGGATGGAGCGGCCGGTCGGTGAGGGCGACGTGCGCATCCGCCCGCAGGCCATGGGCATGTGGCGGGAACTGCGCCTGGAGTTCTTCGGCCGTCCCCACTGCGACGGTGGCCGGCAGCACGCCGTGGTCCTGGCCTGGGCCCCGGCCGTCCTGTCGTTCCTGGACGAGACGCACCAGGTCGTGGCTCCCGGCCACGAGGAGGTGTGTCTCGACGGATTCCTCGCGGAGGTGATCGCCGGGGGCTGACGGCGTGCGGCGGCGGCCGCGTGCAGGACGGTTTTCCGGTGGTCGGCGCCGGCTAGCAGGCCACTTTACTGAGGTGGGGGACGACACGGGTCAGCCGTAGGACGCCCCACAGGATCAGCCCGGCGCCGGCCATCTCGGGCAGGAGCCACCAGCCGGTGCGGACGCTCTCCCCGAACAGGGTGACGCCCAGGAACAGGCTGACCGTCGCGTCGCCGATGGTCAGGGCGGGCTGCGAAGCCGCCAGGGAGCCGGCCTGCAGCGCGTTCTCCAGCAACAGGATGGCGCCGACGCCGGTCACGGCGAATCCGTACGTCTGCCACGCCGCCAGGAAGGCCCCGAAGCCGTGGTCGGTGAGCGTGCCCATGGCCGATTTCAGCAGCGCGGCGGTCAGGGCGTTGCTGATGGCCGACGCCGATCCCAGCACGGCGGCCCGGAACAGCGGCGGGCGCCCCGGCCGCGCGAGGGCGATCGCACCCCCCACGGCTCCCAGGCCCACCACCAGCACCGGGACCCACCGCTCCATCGACGCGTAGTCACGTGCTCCGGAGGGGGCGGCGGAGGCGAGGACCATGGCGAGGCCGGCGACCACACCGGCGACGGCCCACCAGCCCGCGCGCGGCAGGCGCCGGTGCAGCAGCGGGATGGCGATCAGCAGGGCGAAGGGCAGCTCCAGGATGAACAGGGGCTGCACCAGCGCGAGCGGCCCGTTCACGAGAGCCAAGGCTTGGAAGACCGCGGCCCCGACGACCCCGGCGATGCCGATCAGCCAGTCGGGTCGGCGGGCCAGGGCCAGCATGAGCCGCAGTCCGCCGCCGCTGTCGATGTCGGACGCCGCCTTGCGTTGGAACGCCGTACCCATCGCATTGCTGGCGGCCCCCAGGAGAGCGAACAGCACGGCCAGCACCATCACCCTTCCACCATGCCCCGACAAGGAGCCCCGGGCCTGTTCGGGCCGCCGGGGCCGTCCGATCGGGCCCGCCGCCCGGCGCCCAGCAGGGCCTCTGGCGGTGCGGACGCTCCTGCGGGTCAGGGCCGGCGCCGGTGCTTGGGAAGCGCCCGCACCGCAGCACGCCCGAGGGCCACGCGTTGCGCGCGCCGGGGGCTGCGAGGGCGGCCCCTCTGGAGCGCCACCGGCTGCCTTCGCCCTGCTGTATAAAACGTCGCAAACCGCACATCCTGGCGGACGCCGTCGTGCGGACAGCCGACACACCCGTGACGACCCCGCCCGGCTCGGCGACCACGCCCGCCAAGCCCCGCCCCCTCTGTACGGCCTTCACCATGTGCCTCGGCGACGACCGTCCGCTGGACCGCGGCGCCTAGAAAGGCGTCAGTGTGAGCCGGAGCGCGGTGGGCGCGGTGTCCTGGATGTAGGACGCGAAGTCGGCGACGTCGTCGAAGGCGAAGCCGTAGGCCTTGCCGTCCGCGGTCGCGGCGTGGATCGCCTTGGCGTAGTGGTTGGTGAGCTCGGTCCTGTAGAAGTCGCCTGCCGCGGTGCTCGGTTGGGACGGATCGCTGAGCAGAGTGGAACGGTTGAAACCGGCGCCGAGCACCGCGGCGACGGGGCCGGTCGTGCCGTCGTTGGGCGCGGCGAGGTTGCCGTCGCAGAAGAGGACGTCGCGGGTGGAGGGCTTGCCGAAGGAGACCGTGGCGGGGCCGTCGAAGGTGAACTTGTCGGCGCGCACCCGGCCGGTGAACGTACCGGCGTTCGTGGTGACCGTGAGGTCCTTGCCGGTGTAGGTGCTCCACACCTCGTCGATGTAGGGCGCGAAGTAGTCCTTGGCGAACAGGCCCGCGTCGAGGCCGTGACCGGGTGCGATGACGCGTACGTCGTCCACGACCAGCGGGGCGAATTCCTCGATCTGCCGTACGGCCGCGAAGGCGGCCCCTCGTCCGCCCTCGCGCAGGGTGCCCGTGGTCTGCTCCTTGTCCCCGTTGAGCCGGATGCTCAGGGGCACGCTGAACATGTCGACCATCGTCGTGTTGCAGAACATGCCCGAGGCGTTGTGGGTGAACTCGGCACAGTCGTGGAGCACGCCGTAGTTGGGATCCGAGGCGACCCAGCCGGCCGGGTACTGCAGGGCCGCGTTGCCGTTGCCGTCCGCCACGGCCTTGAATTTCAGCTTCTCTCCGAGAGACACATAGATACGGCCGGACATGTACGGCAGCGACAGCTGGGTCTCGCCGCTGCCGGCCAGCGTGAGCGCGTAGTCCGTGAAGCCGTCCGCGCCGTTGTCCGCGAGGGATATGGGCGCCAGGGTGCCGTCCTGGGTGACGCGGACCTGCTTCCCGTCCTGGTTGCCGACGATGTAGACGTGCACGGACGAATTGCCGAACGAGCCGCTGTTGTTGACGATCGTCAGGGGAAGCGAGCCCGCGGCGGCCTTGGCGGAATCGTCCGTCGTTCCGGCAAGGGCGTACGGCGCGATGGCCGCGATGGCGGGGGCGGCCACGGCCGCGGCGCCCAGAGCGACGAAGAGCTTGCGGCGGCTGAGGTTGCGCTGATGACGAGGCGTCATGTGCTGTGTGCTCCTTGGTACTTGCGGGTTTGAGAGCGCTCTCTGGATGGCGGCGGGTGTCACCGATGGGCCCCGATGGTACGCACGCGCTCTTGCCGGGCCAACCCGTCGGCGTACGCGCCACATCCCTTTGACCTGCGGTTGTCTGGGGGAACGCGGAGGGCCGAAGGTCGCTTAATACACGCTTAACCTTCAATTAAGTGCCGGGCGGCGCGAGCCCGCGTCCGCGGGCAGCACTTTTCGGCGCCGATAGACTGGGCGGACCGCACCGAAATGTCGGAAGGGTCGATCGTGATCAGCATCCCGGCGCACACGCTCAACGACGGTACGACGATTCCCGCCCTGGGCCTCGGCACCTGGCCGATGGATGACGCGCAGGCGGAGAAGGCCGTGAGCGAGGCACTGAACATCGGGTACCGCCTCATCGACACAGCCACCAACTATCGCAACGAGACCGGTACCGGGCGCGGCATCGCCCGCAGCGACGTCCCTCGCGAGGAGGTCGTCGTCACGACCAAGCTGCCGGGCCGGCACCACGGGTACGAGGAGACCCTCGCGTCCTTCGCGGAGTCCCTCGGCCGTCTCGGGCTGGAGTACGTCGACCTCTATCTGATCCACTGGCCGCTGCCTCGCGTCGGCAAGTACGTGGAGTCGTGGAAGGCGATGATCAAGCTCCGCGAGGAGGGCCTCATCCGTTCGATCGGCGTCTCGAACTTCACCCAGGAGCACATCACGCGCCTGGAGGAGGAGACCGGCGTCCTGCCCTCGGTGAACCAGATCGAGCTGCATCCCTACTTCCCGCAGGACGCGCTGCGCACCTTCCACACCGACAAGGGCATCGTCACCGAGAGCTGGAGCCCCCTGGGCCGTGGCACCCGCCTCCTTGACGACCCCGCCCTGGCCAAGGTCGCCGACGCCCATGGAGTGACTCCGGGGCAGGTCGTGCTGCGCTGGCACACACAGCTCGGCGCGATCCCCATTCCCAAGTCCGCCGATCCCGGGCGGCAGCGCGAGAACCTCGACATCTTCGGCTTCGAGCTGACCCCCACCGAGATGGCGGCCGTCTCCGACCACCCCCAGCAACGTATCGGCGGAGACCCCGAGGTGCACGAGGAGTTCTGACCGGGACCACGCGTGTGGAGCCCGGCGACGGCGTTGTCGGTCAGGGCGGCCGCGCGGGGCGCACCAAGTGCCCGATCACTCCTGTGCGGCGGTGACGTCGACGTTGACGGTGGTGAGTGTCATCGTGCGGTCGTCAGCCGCCCCGGAGGCCGGCAGCGCGACCGTACGCCGGCCGTTGTCGGTGGCCGCGGAGACACGGTAGGCGGGAGCGTTCTTGGGCACGTTGACCCGGACCGAGCCGTTGACGGTGGCCGCGGTGACGCCGGACGGGGAGATCGCGCAGCTGAGCACCGCGTCGCCGTTCACCGTCTGTGCGTGTACTCGCCTCGCCCGCAGGGTTTCCGCGCGCACGGAACCGTTGCGAGCCACCAGCCGAACGGTGGCGTCCCGTCCCCCTGACCGCGTGACCGTGACGTCGCCGTCGACCGTCGACCGTCGAGAGGTCGAGGGAGGCGGAGACGCCGGCGGCGTCGATGCCGGCGTTGCGCGCCGTGACGGTGACGGAGCTGTCGGCCGCGATGTCGACTTCGGGCATGCGGTGGCACTGTGCGGCGTCCGCTTTCGGCTCCGGGCACGACAGGTCCAGGACCCAGGTGTCGCTTCGGTGGGACCAATGGCTGTGCATCCGCCGGTCGACTTCGACCCGGTCGCCGTCCGCGGGTCGCAGCCGTACGCCGTTGTCCGTGGTGATCACCAAGTGCGCCGTGGCCAGCGAGGCCGGTCGCGCTCCGGACGCGCCCCCTCCCCCCTCGCCGCCATCGCCCACACCGCACGACGCGGCCAGAAGAATGACGGCCGGCACGGCGGCGAGACGCCGCAGGCAAGTCGGTGTCGTTGCGTCCATGCCCGCTCGGATTCCCTCACCGCGCCCCTTCATGACAGTGCGGGCCGGACCGCAGGACGGCCCCGCTCGCAGTCCGGGGGGGGTTGGACCACGAGCGGGACCGAGAGCTCGAGGCTGCCGGGGGGAGGGCATCCACGAGCGGTCTGGGAGTGCTCGTGCCCGCCTTCCCGCGATTTATGCACAGCCGTCGAAATTTGGCATGATCGCGTTCGAGGGACGGCCTCGGCCGGAACGCACACGCCTGGCCGGTAACGTCACCGCGTCACGCTCGGAGGCGCTCATTCCAGGGCGCCCGGCACATTCCGCATACGCCAACCAGGGCCGGAGCCGCCCAATGCCCGGTGCCTCGCGAGCGCGGCCGACCCGGGCCCGGCGGATCTGACGTTCACCACCGACAGCGCCACCACCCTCCCGGGCAGCACGGTGAACCTGTCGATGACGATCACCAAACAGGACCTACGACGTCTGGTTCGTCCACCAGACGATCGAACCGACCTGGCTGACCACCCAGCGGGCCGGTCTGAAGTACAGCTTCACCGGCTGCAGCCTGGACGGCGCGGCAGCCGCCCGAGCGGTTCTGCCACCTCGTCCACGGCGTACCCGAGGCGCTCGTGCCGCTCGCCGTCCGCACCGCCCGCGAACGTGGTGCGGCGGTGTGCGGGCAGGTGACGGGCGAACTTCCCCATCCCTGGGCACGGTTGACGCCCGCTCTGGGCGATACGGGATCGTGAAACCCATCTGAGCTGATGGCATGTCTGGGTCAAATCTGTCACGCTTCCGGCAGTCGTCACCCTGACCCCAGGGGGACGCAGCACACATTCGACCCCAGCGATCGCGCGATCGACGCGCTGTCGCGGCCGCTCCCCGGCGCACCCAAGCCGGCCGGGCGGCCACCGAGCAGGCCGGAATCCCGGCCGCCTCAAAGGAGTTACGTGTGAGACCAACCCCCCGCAACGCCTTCGCAGCGAGCGCATTCGCCGTCGCCGCGTTGGCCGCAGTCTCGCTCCCCATCACCCCGGCGGCAGCCGCCACGGCTCCCCTGGCCGCCGCCTGTACCCCGGCCCAGGTGGTCACCAACGGCGGTTTCGAGAGCGGCACTTCGCCGTGGATCCAGTCGTCGACCAGTGTGATCACCAACCGCGCCGGACAGACCGCGCACGGTGGCACCAGCTTCGCCTGGCTGAACGGTGTCGGCAGCACCCACACCGACACCCTCTCGCAGAGCGTCACCATCCCGTCCGGTTGCAGCAGCGCCACCCTCACCTTCTGGCTGCACATCGACACCGCCGAGACGACCTCGTCCACCGCGTACGACAAACTGACGGCGAAGATCGGCAGTACGACGCTGGCGACGTACTCGAACCTCAACAAGGCCGCCGGCTACGTGCAGAAGTCGTTCGACGTGTCCTCCTTCGCCGGCCAGACCGTGAACGTCGCCTTCACCGGCACCGAGGACTCCAGCCTCCAGACGAGCTTCGTCATCGACGACATCGCTCTCAACACATCCGGCGACACGACCCCGCCGGCCGACTCCACCCGCACGCCGGCCGCACCCTCGTACACCGTCAGTCTGAGCAGTAACACCAGCGGCACCGTCTGGACCGGCCACGAGAGCGCGACCTTCACCAACGCCTCCTCGACCGCGCTCAGTGAGGTGTATCTGAGGCTGTGGGACAACTACCACGGCACCTGCTCCTCGATGCCGATCGCGGTCAGCAACGTCACGGGTGGCACGGCGGGCGCCCTGTCCGTCGCCTGCACCGCCCTCAAGATCGATCTGTCGACGCCCCTGACGCAGGGGCAGACCGCGACGATCGGCTTCGACCTGGGCATCACCGTCCCCAGCGGCGCCGACCGATTCGGCCACGACGGGGCCTTCAGCTTCATCGGCAACGCCCTGCCCGTCCTCGCGGTCAAGGACGCGGCCGGCTGGCACCTGGACCCGTACACCAACAACGGCGAGTCGTTCTACTCCCTGGCCGCCGACTTCAACGTGACCCTCGACCACCCGACCTCCCTGCTGGTCCCGGCCACCGGCACCTCGGCCGACACCCCCGGCTCCAGCGGACGCACGGTCACCAAGGCCACCGCCACCAAGGTCCGTGACTTCGCCTGGGCGGCCGGCCCCTTCACGAAGATCTCCGGCACCTCGAGCGGGGGCACCCCGGTCAACATCTACTCCGTCTCGGGCATCAGCTCGTCCGACGCACAGTCGATGCTCTCCACCGCGAAGACCGCCGTGGACGCCCACGCGTCACGGTTCGGCGCCTACCCGTACGGCGAGCTGGACGCGGTGATCGACAACAACTACTGGTTCGGCGGCATGGAGTACCCGGGATTCGTCCTCGACCTGGTCAGCACCACGGCGCTCACCCACGAGATCGGTCACCAGTGGTGGTACGGGATCGTCGGCGACGACGAGTACAACAGCCCCTGGCTCGATGAGGCATTCACCGACTACGCCACCGATCTCGCGCTGAACAAGACCGGCACCAACTGCTGGAACAGCGTCTCCTGGTCCTCGACGGCGGAGAAGATCACCAACTCGATGGCCTACTGGGACGCCCACTCCTCCCGGTACTCCACCGTCGTCTACGGGTACGGCAAGTGCGCCCTGCACGATTTGCGACGCGTGCTCGGCGACACCGTCATGGCCAAACTCCTGAAGGACTACGCCACTTCGCACTGGTACGGCGTCTCGACCACGGCCGAGTTCAAGGCAGCCGCCCAGGCCGCCACGAGCACGGACCTGACCTCGTTCTGGACCCAGCACCGCATCGACGGCTGACACCGCGACGGTTCACCGCGGGTGACGCCCAATGGCCTCACCCGTGGTGAACCCATGGCCCGGACTTCCCGCTGCCGCCCCGGACAGTGACGTACGGTTACCGAGAGCGGTCGGTGATCGAAGGGGCGGGAATGGCGGAGTTTCAGCATGATCTAGCGCGGAACCCCGGGCGTTCACGCTCGGGAGGAAGCGCTTTTCTGGACTGCTCTGACCCGCGCGCGTGCATGGGTCTGCACTGTTGGCCTCAGCCGTCTACTGCGGGCGCTGCTGGTTTTCGATGTACTCCTTGATGATGCTGAGCGGGGCG
>NZ_JBEZKJ010000088.1:0-34870 GCF_040651675.1 Streptomyces sp. NPDC048415
GTGGAGCTCCTGTTCACCTTCGCCCTGTGCTACGTGGTACTCAACGTCGCCACCAGCAGGGACATGTGCGGCTCCGCCGCGTGGGCACGATCGGCGGCAAGGCACCATGCGCGCTACAGCAACTCCCGCAACCGCTCAGCCAGCAGGTCCCAGCGCCACTTCTCCTCCACCCACTCCCGCCCCCGCTCCCCCATGCGGCGGCGCAGCTGGGGGTCGCCGAGGAGGGTGACGATGCGGTCGGCCGTGGATTCGGCGGAGCCGCCGCGGACCACCCAGCCGGTCTCGCCGTCCAGGACGGCGTCCGGCGCGCCGCCCGAGTCACCGGCGACCACCGGGAGCCCCGTCGCGGACGCCTCCAGGTACACGATGCCGAGTCCCTCGACATCGAGGCCGCCCCGGCGGGTGCGGCAGGGCATCGCGAAGACGTCCCCGGCGCCGTAGTGCGCGGGCAGCTCCGACCAGGGCACGGCGCCGGTGAAGCGGACGGACTGACCGACCCCGGTGTCGTGCGCGAGCTTGCGCAGGTCCTTCTCGTACGGGCCGCCGCCGACGATCAGCAGGACCGCCTCGGGCTCCTTGGCGAGAATGAGAGGCATCGCGAGGATGAGCGTGTCCTGCCCCTTGCGCGGGACGAGCCGCGAGACGCAGACGACGACCGGGCGGTCGGTGAGACCGAGCCGCGCCCGGACCTCGTCGCCGCCCGAGCCGGGGTGGAAGGTCTTCTCGTCGACACCGGGCGGCAGTTGGACCATGCGGGAACCCGCCTCGGGGGTCAGCGCGGCGGCGATCCGCGAGCGGGTGTACTCCCCGAGGTAGGTGATCGTGTCCGTGGACTCGCCGATCCGGCGCAGCAGCCCGCGGGCCGCCGGCAGCTGGGCCCAGCCGGCCTCGTGGCCGTGCGTGGTCGCCACGATCCGCCGGGCGCCCGCCTTGCGCAGCGCGGGCGCCATCAGACCGAGCGGTGCCGCAGCCCCGAACCACACCGACGTACAGCCGTGTTCGCGCAGCAGTCCGACGGCACGACGGGTGGCGCCCGGGGTCGGCAGCAGCATCGTCGTCCGGTCCCGTACGACGGTGAAGGGCTGCTCGGCATCGAAGCCGGCGGTGGCCTCGATGCCCTCGCGGCTCCGCTTCCACGTGGAGGCGTAGACGACGAGCTGCTCGGGGTCCAGGCGCAGCGCCATGTTGTGCAGGAACGCCTGGATGCCGCCGGGCCGGGGCGGGAAGTCGTTCGTCACGATCAGGGTCTTGTGCATCGTGTTCGACACTATCGAACCTATACTCACAGCTCCGCATGGCCGCGCTTGACGGCTCGCGCACAGACCGGCGCGACATCGTGGCCGCGCGAGTACTCGGTAGCGACGGCACATGAGTTCCGCACGAATCAAGGGCCAGGTGGGCATGAGGGGCGCAAGGGGGGCGAGGTTCCCGCTCGAGCTGCTCGCACTGCTGGGGACCTGGGGCCTGACCAGGCTGGTGCTGCTCCTCTTCGTGTTCAAGGTGTACGTCTTCCCGGGCCCGGACGTCACGAGCGACGTCTCCGTGATCTACCAGGGCTGGTACGAGGTTCTGCGCCACGGCACGTTCCCACTCGACGACGTCACCTGGCAGTACCCGCCGGCCGCCGCGCTGGCGATCCTCTCCCCCGCCCTGCTGCCGTTCCTCGACTACACGCAGGCCTTCTTCGTGGTGGCCTTCCTCGCCGACCTCGTGGTGTTCGCGCTGCTCCAGTACGCGGGCCTGCGGGCGGGCAAGACGCTGCGCGGCGCCTGGGTGTGGGTGATCGGCGTACCGCTGCTCGGGCCGACCGTGTACGCCCGGTACGACGTGATGGTGACGGGGGTCGCGGTCGCGGCGCTGCTCGCCGGGGCGCGCCATCCGCGGGTGATGGGGGCGCTCGCGGGCTTCGGCGCGATGATCAAGGTGTGGCCGGTCCTGCTGCTCGTCGGGGCCGTCCGGCGCCGCGCGTGGACCACGGCGGCGGTGACCGTCGGCGGGATCGCGGTGCTGTTCTCGGTGGAGATGCCCGGCGCCTTCTCCTTCCTGACCTTCCAGCGCAACCGCGGTACCGAGGTGGAGTCGCTCGGTTCGCTCGTCTTCCATGTGGCCCGGCAGCACGGCTGGAATGGCCAAGTGCTGCTCAACTACGGTTCCGTTGAGTTCCTCGGCCCGTACGTCGACGTGGTGAGCACGGCGGCACTGGTGCTCACCGCGCTCGCCTTCGGCTGGCTGCTGCTGTGGCGGCTGTGCGCCAAGCGGTTCCTGTCGCACACGCTCGCCGACGCCGCGTTCGTGGCGGTGCTGATGTTCACGACCACCAGCCGGGTCATCAGCCCGCAGTACATGGTGTGGCTGCTCGGGCTCGCGGCCGTCTGCCTGTGCTTCCGTGCGAGCCGGATGGCGCTGCCGGCCGGCGTGGTGCTGGCCGCGTGCTTCGTGACGGTCCTGGAGTTCCCGATCTGGTTCTCCCACGTCGTCTCCAGCGACCCGCTCGGCATCACCCTCCTCTTCGTACGCAACGGCCTGCTGGTGATCGCCACGCTGCTGGCGGCCCTGGAGCTGTGGCGGAGCACGGTGTCCGAGCCGGCACCGGTGTTCCCCTCTCAGGCCACCCGCGCCCAGGACACCCTGGCGTCCTCCTGACGCCTGGTCCAGAAGACCAGCGCGGCGCACTGCAGCATCATGGACAGCGCCAGCGCGAGACAGATCCCGGGCAGCCCGAGCCCCGACAGGGCGTAGGCGACCGGTAGCTGGAGCGCGGTCGCGAGCACCGTCACCCGCAGCAGCACCGGCGCTCCCCTACTGCCCTCGAAGACCCCGCCGACCGCGATGAAGCAGGCCATCAGCAGCAGGTAGGGCCCGACGCAGCGCAGGAACAGCACTCCCTCGTGCGCGACGCCAGGGCCGGCACCGAAGGCCCGCATGATCCAGGGGGCGAGGGCGAACAGGAGCGACGCCGCGATCAGACCGACGGTTCCCGAGACGATGACGGCCTGCCGCCCGATGGCTCCCCGTTCTTCGCGCCCGGCACCCCGGGTGTGCGCGGTGTGGATCGAGGCGGCCTGCCGGACCGAGTAGAACGCCATGGTGGCGACGTACATGACCTTGTAGGCGATGGAGTACGCGGCCACGGCCGTCACCCCGAGCCGGGCAACTATGGCGACCAGGACCAGCGCCCCGCCCTGCCGCACGGTGAAGTCGGCGGACATCGGCAGCCCGGTGCGCAGGGTCCGGCGCAGGGCGGCACCGGTGGCCCGCGAAGGCCGTACGCCCGCCGCCTCGCGCAGCAGCGCGTTCCCGTGCAGGGCGCGCAACCCCGCGGCCAGGGCCACGCAGCGGCACAGCACGGTCGAGGCGGCGGCGCCCGGGACGCCGTACGCGTGGATGAGGAAGGGGTCGAGGCCGAGGATCAGACCGCCCGCCAGCAGGGCGAGACGCATCGGTGTGCGGGTGTCGCCGGCGCCCTTCAGGATGCCGTCGAGGAGGTTCTGCGCGAAGAAGACGGCGATGCCCGGCAGGGAGATCGCGAAGTACCCGACGGCGAGGGTCAGGGCGCGTCCGTCGTCGCCCAGCACGAGCCGGGCCAGCGGCTCCCGCAGCAGCAGGCCGCCCACCGCGACCACCGGCGTGACCACCGCGCACAGCGTCCATCCCCCGCGTACGGCCGCCCGGACCGCGCCCGGATCGCGGGCCCCTCGGGCATGCGAGACCAGGACGGTCGTGCCGGAGGCGAAGACCAGGGCGACGCCGAGCAGCACGTTCTCGGTGTTGGTCGCCACCGCGACGGCGGCCACGGCGGCGCCGCCGAGCCGGGAGACCCAGATCGTGTTGATGATCCCGGCGGCGACGGAGGCGAGCAGTGCGAAGTAGACGGGGTGGGCGAGAGATATGAGCTGCTTGCGATGGGCATTCACAGAGGTCTCCTCGATTCGAGCTACCTCGTTTAGAGGTAGCTCGATAAGAGGTACCATGGGTGTCCTACACCCGCAAGCGAGGAGCCGACCGGATGCTGGAGCTGTCGATCCTGGGCTTTCTGGCCGAAGAGCCCCTGCACGGCTATGAGTTGAAGGAGCGCATCAAGGCGCTCAGTGGCCATGTCCGGCCGGTCAGCGATGGCGCCCTCTATCCCGCGATCACCCGCCTGGTCGCCGGGGGCAAGCTGCACCAGCACACGGAGCCCGGCAGCGGGGCGGCGCCGCGCCGCACCCTGTCGCTCACCGAGAAGGGCCGCGAAGACCTCCTGGAGCGGCTGCGCCACCCCAAGCAGGCCGAGATCACCGACCAGGTGCGGTTCAACACCCTGCTGGCCTTCCTGCGCCACCTCCCCGACCGCCGGGAGCAGGCCGCCGTCCTGCGCCGCCGTCAGGAGTTCCTGGAAACCCCGGCGAGCTTCTTCTACCGGGACGGCGAACCCGTACGGGCCGAGGAGACCGGCGACCTTTTCCGCCAGGGCATGCTGCGGGTGGCGCGGGCTACCGGCGAGGCGGAGCGGGCGTGGCTGACGGAGGCCATCGATCAGCTCGATGAGCCGAGTTGAGCCCTCAGGTAGTCCCGCCACTGCGTGGTGAACTTCTCCGGCGTGGTGTGCAGTACGTCCCGCAGCGCGGCCTCGACGGCGCCGGTCCGCTTCTTGTGGTCCCCCACCGCACGGTAGAAGTCGTTCAGACGGACCTCGCCCCAGCGGTCGGCGATCAGCCGGCAGGCCATCCAGCCGCCCTCGTACGCCCGGGCCAGCCGGGCCGCGTCCCCCGTGAACCCGAAGTCCTTGTCGTCGGGCAGCGCGGCCGGAATCCGCCCGTCCACCACGGCGCGCTCCAGCTCCGGCGCGACCTGGGGGGCCGTCCGCCCGCTGCCGCGGTAGCCGACCCAGTCCGCGTAGCCCTCGGAGAGCCACAGCGGGGTGGCGGCCGTGGTGTGGGCACGGGTGGCGACGTGCGTGGTCTCGTGGGTGAGCACGACCTGCTTGCCGAAGTCGCCGAGGACGCCGTACGCGTCGGGGTTGACGATCACCCGGTCCGCGGGTGCCTGCGCCGAACCGCCCGCCTCACCGGTGGTGACCGCCGCGATCCCCCGGTACCCGGACGCCGGAGCGCCGAGCAGCCCCGCCATCCCGTCCAGCGACTTCGGTACGAGCATGACGACGTGCGCCGACCAGTCCGTGCCCCACGCCTGCGACACGGCGGGCACGGCGTGGTCCGCCAGATCCGCGTAGGCGCGCAGCCGCTCGCCGGACTGCCCGACCCCGAGAACAAGGCTGTGCTCACCCCGTACGACCGTCACGGCCCCCTGCTCCCACAGCTGCGCGCCCGACTTCTCGGCGGGCTCGTCGGAGACGACGTGCCACGACCCGGCGCTGCGGGCCAGCCGCAGGGTGCGCCCGACGGTGACGGGTGATCTGTCGTAGCCCTGGATGCGGTAGCGCAGCTCCGCGGTGGCGGTGGCCCGGTCGCCGGAGCGGTGCAGACCGGTCAGGTGGTACGCCCAGGCCGCCAGCGGAACCTCGCGAAGATTGCCGAACTCGCTGCCGGCGGCAGCCACTTGCCCGGTGGCCCGATAGGCCGGCTCGTCACGGTGGAGGATCGCGGCGGCCCGCCGGTCGAGGACCCGCTGCACCTCGATCGACGCGCGGTCGGAGGGCGCCCGCCCGCCGCAGCCGACGAGCACGGCGAGCAGCAGCACCAGGGACAGCACCACTCGCGACGCGCGCCTTCGACCAGCCACGTTTCCGATCGTACGGCGCGTTCGCCCGGTGGTCAGACCCGCGTCACAGAGGAGATCGGCATCATGTCCACCGGGTCGTAGCGCACCGGAGCGCCCGGGTAGGGCGCGTGGATCACCTGGCCGTTGCCCACGTACATGCCGACGTGGCTGGCGTCGGACCGGTAGGTGACCAGGTCGCCGGGCTGCGCCTGGGACAGCGGCACCTGTCGTCCGGCGTATTGCTGGGCCTGCGAGGTGCGCGGCAGACCGAGTCCGGCCTGCGCGTACGACCACTGCATGAGGCCGGAACAGTCGAAGCCGCCGGGCCCGTTGGCGCCCCACACATACGGGCGGCCGACCGCCGAGCGGGCCGCGGCGAGGGCGGCGGCGGCACGGGCGGAGGAGGGGACCGCGCCCTCGAGGTCGGACATGTCGGAGCGTGCGGACCGCGATGCCCGGTCGTAGGCGGCGCGCGCGGCGTACGGCAGCGAGTTGAGCAGCTCGCGGGCCTTGGCCAGTTTCCGTTCGACGGTCTGCTTGTGCTGGGCGACGGCCTCGCGGCTTCGCTCCAGCTCGGCGAGTTTGCCGGTGGCCTCCTCGCGCTTGCGGGCGAGCTCCAGCATGGCCAGCTGGAGGTCCTTGAGTTCGCCGGCCTGGTGGGCGGTGATCCGGTCGAGCACGGCGGACTTGTCGAGATAGTCGGCCGGGTCGTCGGAGAACAGCAGCGCGAGGGAGGGATCGAGGCCGCCGGAACGGTACTGGGCCCCGGCGAGCGAACCGAGCGCGTCCCGCATGGTGTTGATGCGCTCCTGCTGCCGGGCGATCTCGTCCTGCGCGGTACTGACCTGCTCGTGCAGGGAGCCGGCACGCTCGTCGGCCTTGTTGTACGCCTCGGTGGCCTTCTCCGCCTGCGTGTACAGCCGGTCCACCTCGGCCCGGGTGTCGTCCTGCGGTGCCGCGGCCGCCGGCAGGGCGCCGAGTGCCGCGGCGGCGGCGGACATTACGCAGACGGCGATACCGGCGGCGCTGGCGCCCCGGTCGAAGCCGGACGGTGCAAGGCGGCGATGGGACCCCACGAGTAGCCGCTCTCCCTTCCGCTGACGGTCCCCCGGATTGGGGGAAACGCGCCAGACAGTAGCCGTGCGACGACGCACCGGCCAAAGAGCTCCGCGTCCACACAAGGTGACGCGCGGCCTCAGACGCAGGTCACCCCTGGGGCGTGGCGTCAGCGGGAGTTGCAGCAATTCGCCCGTTTGGGCGGGGGTGAGGGGTTAGCTCACCAGGCGGGCGTCAGATCCGGACGCCGAACTCGAAGGTCATGTTGCCGATCGCCTCGTAGCGGACGACCGCGCCGGTGTGCGGGGCGTGCAGCACCTGGCCGTTGCCCGCGTAGAGCCCGACGTGGTGGTAGTCGCCGTAGAAGATGACCAGGTCGCCGACCTGCAGATCGCTCTCCGAGTAGATGCGCGTACCGGCGTTGGCCTGCGCCTCGGAGGTGCGGGGTATGGAGACACCTGCCTGGGCGTATGCCCAGGAGGTGAGGCCCGAGCAGTCGAAGGAGCTGGGGCCGGAGGCGCCGTAGACGTACGGCGAGCCGATCTTGCTCTGCGCGGCGGAGAACGCGGCCCCGGCGCGCCCGGAGGCGGCCTTGCTGTTGCCGAGGTCCACACGCTGGCTGGCCCGGGTGGCGCGGTCCTGCTCGGCGGCCGCGAGGGCCGCCTTCTCCTTGGCCGTCAGGGTGTTGAGGAGCTTCTGCGCCGCGCCCAGCTTGCTCTGGACTTCCTTCTTCTTCTTGGCGAGCTCCGCCCGGGTGTCGGCGAGGTCCTTGAGCTTGTCGGAGGCTTCCTTGCGCTGCTGGGCGAGCGAACGCTGCTTCTCCTGGACCTTCTTGAGTGCCTCGACCTGCTGAGCGCTCAGCTGGTCCATCGCGGACGCCTTGTCGAGGTAGTCGTCCGGGTTGGAGGAGAGGAAGAGCGCCACGGAGGGGTCGATGCCGCCGGTGCGGTACTGGGCGCTGGCCATCGAACCGAGGCCGTCGCGCAGCGTGTTGAGCTCCTCCTGGCCGCGGGCGACGTTGTCCTGCAGGGCGCTGATCTGCTTCTGCAGCTTGTCCTGCTTCTCCTTGGCCCCGTCGAGCTTCTCGGTGGCCTTCTCCGCCTCTTGGTAGAGCTTGTCGACCTTGGACTTGACCTCGTCCTTGCTCGGCTTCTCGCTCGGCGCGGCGTTGGCGGCATTCGCGCTGAGGGCCACGGCAGCGGCGGCGGCGGTGGTGAGCACGGTCACACGGGTGCGGCTCGGCTGCTTGGGTCGACGGTGGGACGCCACGAAGGCGAGCTCCTTCTTCCTCCAGCCGCCTGCCGAATGCGCCGACGGGCGGTGCCCCTACGCCGTCACTCCCAATGAGTGATCACCCGAGCGGAGGTTCGAGGCCTGACCCTAGTGACCTTCCTGTGATCAGTTCAAATCCTCATAGGAAAAATCTCGGTCACCGAGCGCATTCTTTGCCGACAACTCACATGCAGTAATGCGCGACTGACACTACGTTGCGTGAAGGTCCCGCCAATTCGGGCATTGCGCCTGGACGTTGCGCATGGGACTTACGTGACCTATGAGGCGAACAGCCCAGAAGGTCAACCGCGCGAGAAACGCTTGAGAAGCACCGCCGAAGCCACCGGCCGGGCACCCGCCTTGGCGACGCCGTCGGCGACCTCACGGTCGGTCGAGGCCACGATGACCGGCCGCCCGGGCGGCTCGGCGCGCACCAGCTGCCGAATCAACTCATCGGCCGTGACACCGGGCTTGGAGAACAGCACCCGCACCCCGCGCGGCGGCGCGAGCAGCACGGGCGCGGCCAGCTCGGCCCCGTCGAACACACAGGTCACCTCGGCGCCGGTCTGCGCGGCGAGCTGCGAGAGCTGCCCGAGCAGTCTGAGCCGCTGCTTCTCGAGCGGCATCTGCGGATAGCCGGTCTTGGTGACGTTGTAGCCGTCGACGACCAGATGCGCCTGAGGCAGCGCGAGCAATTGGTCCAAAATCGCCGGGTCGTTTTCGGACAAGGCGCGGGCGGCGATGTCTTTTGGTGTCATCCGTCCCGGTTCGACCGCGTCCACGGTCTCCGCGGGCCGCACGGACACGGGTGGCAGGGCGAGTTCGCGCCGCAGCCCCTGAGCCGCGTCCAGCACGGTGTCCAGCAGCAGCCGTACCCGCATGTCCTCGACACTGCGCCCCTCGCGCGCCGCTCTACGCGTCGCCTCCAGGGTCGCCTCGACCTCGCCCAGCCGCGCCTTGAGCCGCCGGGTCTCGCTCTCGGCGGCGGACACCTGGGCCTGCCCCTCCGCCCGTACGCCATCCAGCTCGGCCTGGCGCTTGCGCAGGGCCGCCTCGCCGCGCTTGACGTCACTGAGGGCTCCGCGCAGCTTGCGGTGAAGCGATTCGGCTTCCTTCTTGGCCGATTCCAGCTCCGTGCGCAGCCGTTCGGTCTCGGCCCTCGTCTGGCCGCGGGCCTGAGCGAGTTCCTCGCGCAGCCGCTCCAGCTCGGCCCGGCTCTCCTCGTCGGCGCGCTCGGCGTCCGCCCGCAGGGCCTCCTCACCGGCGGCGGTCACCAGCTTCACCCAGCCCGTGGGGCGCAGCACATAGGCCGCGGCCGCCACGTCCAGCGGGTCCGCGGCCGGGGGCGGCGCGCCCGAGTCGAGGGCACCGACGAGTTCCGGCTGCGCCTCTCTCAGCTTCTCGGCGATGCGCTGCCTGAACAGCGGGTCCGTCTCCAGCGCCGAGGCCATGGCGTTACCGGCGAACTTGGCCCGGCGATTGGGAGCGAACCGGGCGTACTGCCGCAATTGGGTGGGCAGTTCCGGGACGGTGAGCCCACCGAACCCGTCGGAGACGATCTGAACGACTCTTCTGCGCACGCCGTCGGGCAGCGGACGGTCGAGCACCTCAGCGGTGCCGTCGTCCGGCTCCCCGCCTGTGGTCTCCACCATCAGTCACCCCAATACCTGTGCGGGGCCCGCTCCCTCAGGAGCCGGCGCCCGGCCTGTCCACGAGTTCCACCTGATCCACCGCGTTGCACCAGCGGCACCGCACCGACTCGATGGTCTCACTGACCACCTCGCGCTCCTCGACCTTCGGCTCACCGGCCAGGTCGAGGTGCACATACTCGACGACCTTCGACGACCGGGTCACGTCAAAACGCGTGAGGTTGCCGCACAGCGCGCAGCGCCAGCGAGTCTTGGCGTCCGGCAGAGGAACCGTCATGTGGCAGTCGCTTTCCTTCCAGTGTCCGTCCAGCGCCAGTCTCCCTGGTGCGTGTGGCTCGTAACCCTACGGCCTGGCGGGTACTCGACGCTCGGCCGTCCACGGCGGCGAGGCGATCTGTGCGCATCGGTCCCGTTACGCCATGCTCTGCACCATGATCAGCAACTGGAGTACGGCGGTCGGCAGGGCGGTGCGGGGTCAGTCGGCGCCGGTGACGTACGGGCTGATCGCCCTGTGCTGTCTGATCTTCGTGATCGGCCCGGCGGCGGGCCTCGATCCCGTGTACGGCACAGGGGATGAGCTGCTGGTCGTCCAGCGGGCCTATTTCCGGCGCTGGGGTGTGGTGCCCACCGAGCTGTTCGGCGGAGCCCCGCGAGAGGCGCTCACCCCCGCCACGGCCCTGTTCATCCATGGCAGCTGGCTTCACCTCCTCGGCAACATGCTCTTCTTCTATGTCTTCGGGGCGATGGCCGAGGAACGGATGGGCCATGTGGAGTTCGCCCTCTTCTACGTGGGCTGCGGCTATCTCGCCCTGCTCGGCTACGCCGCCGCCAACGCCACCTCGCAGCAGTCCCTGGTCGGCGCCTCCGGGGCGATCTCCGCTGTTCTCGGCGCGTTCCTGTACCTGTTCCCCAAGGCCCGGGTGACCAGTCTCTTCCCGTTCCTCTTCTTCCTGCCGCTGCGCTTCCCGGCCTGGGTGGTGCTGCCGTTCTGGGTCACCCTGCAGTGGCTGGCGGCGGGCCGGGACACGTCAGGGCCGGGGGTCGCCTATCTGGCGCACCTGGTGGGCTTCTCCCTCGGCTTCGTCTACGCGTGGGTGCGTTTCGGCCGTACGACTAGAGTGAAGGCCCCAGTGACGGCCCCCGAGGGAGACAACCAGCCGTGATCACCGCGATCGTCCTCATCAAGACCAGCGTGGACCGGATTCCCGAGATCGCCGAGTCGATCGCCGCGCTGGACAGCGTCAGTGAGGTCTTCTCCGTCACCGGCACCTACGACCTGATCGCCATGGTGCGGGTGAAGGCCCACGACGACCTGGCGGACGTCATCCCGGGCAAGATCAGCAAGATCCCGGGCGTGGAGGGCACGGACACGCACGTCGCGTTCCGCACGTACTCCCAGCACGACCTGGAGGCGGCGTTCGCGATCGGGCTGGATTCCTGACGCCTACTCGCTGATGTCGAGGGCGGCGACACCCCGGTTCGTGGCGAGGTAGGCGCGCTTGCCGCGGATCACCGGACGGTGGGTCGAGGCGCCCTCCGCCCCGTCGAAGGACGCCTTCCACAGCTGCTTGCCGCGCCGGTCCAGTGCGTAGAGCCGCGAGCCCAGGCATACGTGGACGGTGTTCGCCACGACCGTGGGATCGCTGTACGCCTGCGAGTCGCTGCGGGAGCTGAAGGTCCACGCCGTGGATCCGTCGGCCGGGTCGAGGGCCACCACGGTTCCCGAGGCGGAGGTGACCACGAGGTCGCCGAGCCGGACGGACGTGAAGTACCTGCTGCCGCCCACCTCGTCGCTGCGCCTCTGCCACTGTCGCCGGCCGCTCGTACTGACGCCGTGCAGCGAGTACTCGCCTCCGGAGCCGACGACCAGGGTGTCGCCGACCGGCGTGGGCCGTCCGGTGTCGATCCCGGCCTGGACCGCCCAGGACCGCCTGCCGTCCTTGACGTCCAGGGCGACCACCGCGTCCGCGAAGGTGCCGACGTACGCCGTGCCGCCCGCCGCGGCCGGCTCGCTGGTCGGGCCGCCCGGCGTGGGGGTTTCCCAGCCCACCCTGCCGTCGGAGGTGTACGCGCGCACGCTGCCGCTGTTGGCCGTGCCGGTCGTCACCAGGACAAGGCCGCCCGCGGCCACCGGGAACTGACTGCCGCCCCCGTTGATCGTCCGCTTCCACCGGACACGGCCTCCCGGGCCGACCGCGTACAGTTCGGCGGCCCCCTCCCCGTCGTCCTCCGTCAGGCAGTAGGCGCCGTCGGCCGTGGCGAGAGGCGGCATGACCGGACTGCCGCTCAGCTGGGTGCGCCAGAGCTTCTTGCCGTCCGGGGAGACGGCGTGCAGCGCGCCGTCCGCGCCCCCGACGTACAACCGGCCGCCGTCGGACGAGGGGACGACGCAGGCACCGTGCCGCCCGCCGAGCCCGCCGGTCTCGTACTGCCAGCCGGCTCCCGTCGACTGCCGTGCGACCGTGGGCGTCACCGCCCCCGAGCCGGGACCGCCCGCCGTGCTCCGCCCGCCCTCGGCGCCCCTGTCCCGCAGCCACCACCAGCCACCGGCCCCCGCCCCGGCGGCGACCACGGCCCCGCCCGCCAGGAACCGCAGGGCGCCCCGCCGCGACGCCGGTACGGGGGTGTCGGCCGGCGCCGGGGCATGGGTGAGCGTCACCGGAGCGACGTACTCGACGCGGCTCCCGCGCTCCTGCGACTCCCGCTCCGGGAGCCAGCGCTCGTCGCCCTCCGGGGGCTTTGGAGCCGTCGTGAACCAGCCCGGGCGGGTGCTCTGACCCAGGGATCGCCCGGTGTGGCCCGCGGCCGCGACGACGTCCTGGGGTGTGGGCCGCTCCTCGGGCTCCGCCCGCAGACACCACTCCACCAGCGGCAGCACCGCCTGCGGCAGCCCGGTCAGGTCGAAGTCCCGCGTCAGGATGCGCAGCAGGATCACCGAGTCCTGGCCCTCCCCGAAGGGCTCACGCCCGCTCGAGGCGTACGCGAGGACCGCGCCGAGCGAGAAGACGTCGCTGGGCGGCCCCACCTCGGCGCCGTTGCGGATCTGCTCCGGCGAGACGTAGCCGACCGAGCCGACGACGGCCCCGGTCCTGGTCAGCGCCGTCGCCTCCAGCGCCCGTACGATCCCGAAGTCGATGACGCGCGGACCGTCGGGCGCGAGCAGGATGTTGGACGGCTTGAGGTCGCGGTGCACCAGACCCTTGGCGTGGATGGCGGCGAGGGCCTCGCCGAGCGCGGCCGCGAGCGTGCGGACCGCGTCCTCGGGCAGCGGGCCGTGGTCGAGCACGGCATCGCGCAGATTCGGGCCGTCCACGAACTCCGTCGCCATCCACGGCCGTTCGCCCTCGGTGTCGGCGTCGACGACGCGCGCGGTGTACGTGCCGGTCCCGCCGACGGTCTGCGCGGCCCGCACCTCCTGGCGGAACCGCGCACGGAAGGTACGGTCCTCGGCGTGTTCGGTCCGCACCACCTTGACGGCGAGGCGGAGTCCGGCCCGTGACGCGGCGAGATAGACCTCGCCCATGCCGCCCGCGCCGAGCCTGCCCAGTACTTCATAGGGACCGATCCGCCGAGGATCCGTCTCGCGCAGCGCCTGCACCCCGTGCTCCCCTGTCCGCCGTACGGCCGCTGAGGGGGAGCGTATA
The DNA here is from genome assembly GCF_040651675.1 of Streptomyces sp. NPDC048415. Lineage (NCBI taxonomy): Bacteria > Bacillati > Actinomycetota > Actinomycetes > Kitasatosporales > Streptomycetaceae > Streptomyces > Streptomyces sp. NPDC048415. Next base: position 13,322 of record NZ_JBEZKJ010000088.1, read on the forward strand.
CGCCATGTGCTCGTCGGAGGGTCAGACCGCGGGCACGCAACGCCCTTCCTCCGTACGGTAGTTCCACTTGGCGCCGTCCTGGACGAGCTCCTTCACGGCGCCCACGAAGCGCTCGACGTGCTCGTCGGGGGTGCCCGCGCCGAAGCTGACGCGGATGGCGTTGAGGGACTTCTCGCCGGGCGCGGCCTCGGGGGCGCCGCACTCGCCCTGGGTCCCCGGGTCGCTGCCGAGGAGGGTGCGCACCAGCGGGTGGGCGCAGAACAGGCCGTCGCGGACGCCGATGCCGTACTCGGCGGACAGCGCGGCGGCGAAGTGCGAGCTGTTCCAGCCCTCGACGACGAAAGAGATGACGCCGACCCGCGGGGCGTCGTCGCCGAAGAGGGAGAGCACGCGCACTTCGGGGACCTCGGCGAGGCCCGCGCGGACAACGGCGATCAGCTGCTGCTCACGGTCGACCAGCGTGTCGAAGCCGGCCTCCGTCAGCGCCTTGCAGGCGGACGCGATCGAGTAGGCGCCGATGACATTGGGCGATCCGGCCTCGTGACGGGCGGCACTCTCGTGCCACTCCACGTCCACTCCCCCGTCCTCCCGCCGCGACACCTTCCGGCTGGCGCCACCGCCCGCGAGGTAGGGCTCGGCCTCGAGCAGCCAGTCGGATCGGCCCGCGAGGACGCCGGAACCGAAGGGCGCGTACAGCTTGTGCCCGGAGAAGGCGACCCAGTCGACGTCCAGGTCGCGGACGGACACCGGGTGGTGCGGGGCCAGCTGGGCGGCGTCCAGGACGATGCGCGCGCCGTGCGCGTGGGCGGCGGCGGCGAGCTCACGCACCGGCCACAGCTCACCGGTGACATTGGACGCGCCCGTGACACAGACCAGCGCCGGGCCGTACGGGTCCCTGCCCGCGAGGGCGCGCTCCAGAGTGGCGACGGCTTCGTCGGGGGTGCGCGGGGCGTTCAGGTACGTCACCCGGGCATCCCGCCAGGGCAGCAGCGAGGCGTGGTGCTCGGTCTCGAAGACGAAGACCTGGCAGTCGGCCGGAAGGGCGGCGGCGAGCAGGTTGAGCGAGTCGGTGGTCGACCGGGTGAACACCACCTGGTCACGGTCCCGGCAGTCCAGGAACTCGGCGACCGCCTTGCGGGCGTTCTCGAAGAGGTCGGTGGACAGCTGGGACAGGTACCCGGCCCCGCGGTGCACGCTGCCGTAGTACGGGGCGTACGCGGCGACGTCGTCCCACACCCGCTGCAGGGCCGGGGCGCTGGCGGCGTAGTCGAGCGCGGCGTAGGTGACCTCGCCACCGGTGACGAGCGGGACGGTGACATCTCGGCCCAGAACCGGCAGAGGGGCACAAACGGTCTGGTCGGCGGCAGCGGTGGAGACAGACATGGCGAGCTCCTGTGAGAGGCAGGCGGAATCACCGGGCCGGACAGCCCGGACAGGGCGTCTACGGCTCGGGAAAGGTGAAAAGGGGTATGCGGAGGCGGGGCTCTACGCCCTATCGCATTCGCTTGCTCACAGAAGGCTCCCTCGAACGACCAGGACCCCTGGGCTGTGTCCACTCAAAAGAGGGCGAGGGGTCCGCGCTTGCCGTAGACCTCGCTGCCTACGACCTGGTCCTCACCCGGGGCACCCCGCCACGGACGGAGGGTTGCCGGACAGCCGGCCGGGGCCTGATGGCTGTCGCTCATGACCTGCCCAGCATCCTGCCACACGATCTTCCGCACGCAACCCCGCGTCCGCATCGCGGGACGGAGCGGAAACGCCGGAGGGGCTGATTCAGCCCGTCCGGCGTTTGAGGACGAGCGCGAAGCGCGACAAGGGAGGTCTGGGGGGCGGAGCCCCCCCAGATACGGGAAGGGTAGGGGCGGCGGGGGCGAAAACCCTCCCCGCGCCGCCCGCCGGCGTCACGCGTTGCTGGCCGCCACCCACCGCTCAAGGGCCCGCTTCGCGGCCCCCGAGTCGATGGCGTCCGCCGCCATCGCCATCCCCGCGCGCAGCTGATCCACGAGGGGCGCGTCGCCCGGCGACAGAGCGACCAGCGCCGCCGCCGAGTTCAGCAGCACCGCGTCCCGTACGGGACCGCGCTCCCCGTTCAGCAACCGCCGCGCGACATCCGCGTTGTACGACGCGTCAGCGCCCCGCAGCGCCGACACCGGAACAAGGTCGAGCCCCACATCGCGCGGATCGAAGCGCTCCTCGGTCACCTTGCCGTCGCGGACGACCCAGACCCGGGACGTCGCCGTGGTGGTCAGCTCGTCGAGCCCGTCGTCGCCGCGGAAGACCAGCGAGGAGTTGCCGCGCTCGGCGAAGACGCCCGCCACGATCGGCGCCAGCCGCGGATCCGCGACCCCGACCGCCTGCGCCCGCACCCGCGCCGGATTCGTCAGCGGCCCGAGGACGTTGAACGTGGTCCGGATCCCCAACTGCGCGCGCGCGGGCGCCACATGACGCAGCGCCGGATGGAACTTCACCGCGAAGCAGAAGGTGATCCCGGCCTCTTCGGCCACCTCGGCGACCCGCTTGGTCGTCAGCTCCAGATTGACGCCCAGCTTCTCCAGGACATCCGAGGCACCGGACGCCGAGGACGCGGCCCGGTTGCCGTGCTTGACGACCTTGGCGCCGGTCCCGGCGACGACGATCGCGGACATCGTGGAGATGTTCACCGTCTTCGCACCGTCGCCGCCCGTACCGACGATGTCCACCGTCGGTCCCGGCACCTCGATCACGTTCGCGTGCTCGTACATCGTCCGGACGAGCCCGGAGATCTCCTCGACCGTCTCGCCCTTGGCCCGCAGCGCCACCATGAACCCGGCGATCTGCGCGTCCGTCGCCTCACCGCGCATGATGCGGTCCATCGCCCAGGCCGTGTCGTCCGCGCTCTGATCCCGGCCGTCGAGCAGGCCGTTCAGCACCTCGGGCCAGGAACGGCCCGCCGCGGTGTCGCCTCCAGCGGGGTTCACAGCGCTCATAAGCCGCTCCTGGGTCCGTCCCCGAAAGGGACTCCTGTAGATGGGACCACCCTATCCAGGCCAGGGGACGGCAAAGAGCCCCCGTCCATGCAATGGACGAGGGCTCCTGCCGTGGCGATCGACGAGGAATCGGTCAGGAAGGACCGGTCAGGGGATCAGTGGTGGCCGTGGCCGCTCGCGATCTCCTTGTACTCCTCGACGGTGGGCTTGGGGATCTGGTGGGCCTCCCCGTAGTAGCCCTTGCTGAGCTTGGCGCGCAGCCTCTGCAGGCCCTTCACCTTGCGCTCGACACCGTTCTCGTCGACCGTCGGGCCGATCTCGGCCGGGGCGTACTGCTGGTGCGCGGTGAGCGTGTACAGCGAGTCCTGGCTCAGCGGCTCGTGCACCTCGATGAACTCACCGTGCGGCAGGCGCTTGATGATGCCCGACTCGCGGCCGTGCAGCACCGTGTCCCGGTCGCGGCGCTGGAGGCCGAGGCAGATCCGCTTGGTGGCGACGAACACGAGTATCGGCACGACGAAGAACGCGATCCGGACGAACCAGGTGATCGCATTGATCGACATGTGGAAGTGCGTGGCCAAGAGGTCGTTGCCGCCACCGATGAGCATGACGAGGTACCAGCTGATCCAGGCCGTACCGGCGGCGGTCCGGGTCGGGGCGTTGCGCGGGCGGTCCAGGATGTGGTGCTCGCGCTTGTCGCCGGTGACCCAGGACTCGACGAACGGGTAGGCCGCGATCGCGACGAGGACCAGCGGGAAGATCATCAGCGGGATGAACACGCCCAGGACGAGCGTGTGACCCCAGAGGTTGATCTCCCAGCCCGGCATCGTACGGATCAGGCCCTCGGAGAAGCCCATGTACCAGTCTGGCTGTGCACCCGTGGACACCTGGTCCGGACGGTAGGGGCCCATGGCCCAGATCGGGTTGATCTGAGCGATCGCCGCGATGACCGCGATGACACCGAAGACCAGGAAGAAGAAGCCTCCGGCCTTGGCCATGTAGACCGGCAGCAGCGGCATGCCGACGACGTTGTTGTTCGTCTTTCCGGGGCCCGCGTACTGCGTGTGCTTGTGGTAGAAGACCAGGATCAGATGGCCGACCACCAGGCCGAGCATGATGCCCGGCAGCAGCAGGACGTGGATCGAGTAGAAGCGGGCCACGAAGTCGCCGCCCGGGAACTCGCCGCCGAAGAGGAAGAACGACAGGTACGTGCCCACGATCGGCACGGACAGGACCGCGCCCTCCATGAAGCGGACACCGGTGCCGGAGAGCAGGTCGTCCGGGAGCGAGTAACCGGTGAAGCCGGTGAACATGCCCAGGACGAACAGCAGGAAGCCGAACAGCCAGTTGATCTCACGCGGCTTGCGGAACGCGCCCGTGAAGAACACCCGCATCATGTGCGCGAACATGCCGGCCAGGAAGACCAGCGCCGACCAGTGGTGGATCTGTCGGATCAGCAGACCACCGCGCACATCGAAGGAGATGTGCATGGTCGAGTTGAACGCCTCGGACATCAGCTGGCCCTGCAGCGGGACGTAGCTGCCGTGGTACTCCACCTCGTTCATCGACGGGTGGAAGAACAGCGTCAGATACACACCCGTGAGGATGATGATGATGAAGCTGTAGAGGCAGACCTCACCCAACATGAACGACCAGTGGTCGGGAAAGATCTTACGCATGTTGGACTTGGCCAGGGAGTAGATCCCCAGGCGGCCGTCGGCCCAGTCGGCGACCCGCTCACCGGCGGGCGCCTTCTCGCGCGAACGCGCGTCAGTGGTGTTCGTGGTGCTCATCCGCGCTCCCAGAATGCAGGACCGACGGGCTCTTCGAAGTCGCTGAGCGCCTCGAGGTAGCCCTCGTCGTTCACACCGATGCGCAGCTGCGGCAGGGCGTGACCGGCCGGGCCGAAGATGACTCGGGCACCGTCGGAGAGGTCGAAGGTGGACTGGTGACACGGGCAGAGCACGTGGTGCGTCTGCTGCTCGTACAGGGAGATCGGGCAACCGACGTGGGTGCAGATCTTCGAGTAGGCCACGATGCCCTCGTGGGACCACTCGAGTTCCTTCTTGTCCTTGATGTTGTCCGGCTGCAGCCGGATGATCATCAGGGCGGCCTTGGCCATCTCCTTCTGGAAGTCCTCGTCGTGCTCCTCCAGGCCCTCGGGCTTGGCGAAGGTGAGCGAACCGACGACGATGTCCGAGGGACGCAGCGGCTCGTTCGTGTTCATGTTGACGAGCAGCTTGCCCTTGGACCAGATCGTGTGGCGCAGCTTGGTGCCGGGCAGCGGGCCGAGGTCGCGCAGCAGCATGACGCCGGAGAGCGGGAACAGGGCCAGCGCGCCGAACATCGTGGTGCGGATCAGCTTGCGGCGGCCGAGCCCGGACTCCTTGGCGCCCTGCTTGAAGTCGTCCAGGACCTTGGCCCTGACCTCGGGGTCGGCCGCGATCGGGTGACGCTCGTCGGCGATCTCCACGTCGGACATCAGGGTGCGGGCCCAGTGGACCGCGCCCGCGCCGATCGAGAACAGCGCCGTACCGAGGGTCAGGCCCAGCGCGAAGTTCAGCGCGCTGATGTGCCCGATCGGGAAGACGAAGATCGACTTGTCATTCGGGATCGTCACGTACGAGGCGATGAAGGCGACGGTGGCCAGCATCGACACCGTGAACAGCATCGCCACGACACGCTCGGACCGCTTGGCGGCCCGCTCGTCGACGTCCTGGATGCGGGGCTCGTGGGGCGGCAGGCCCGGGTCCGCGAACGGGTTCTCCTCGTCCGCGACGGCTACCGCGCCGTGCTCGCCCTGCTCGAGGTGTCCTGCGGACTGCTCAGCGGGCAGGTTCTCTTCTGGAATGTCTTGGCTACTCATGACTTCTTGGCCTTTGCGGTCCGAGCGGCGACCCAGACGGCGACGGCGATCAGGGCGCCGAGACCGAAGATCCAGCCGAACAGGCCTTCACTGACCGGCCCGAGGCCGCCCAGGTCGAGACCGCCGGGGTTCTCCGTGTTGTCACCGTTGACCGCGTCGAGGTACGCGATGATGTCCTTCTTGTTCTTCTCCGACAGCGTGGTGTCGGGGAAGGACGGCATGTTCTGCGGGCCGGTCTGCATGGCCTCATAGATGTGCTTCGGGTCGACACCTTCCAGGCTCGGCGCGTACTTGCCGTGCGTCAACGCGCCGCCCTTGCCGATGAAGTTGTGGCACTGCGCGCAGTTGGTACGGAAGAGCTCGCCGCCCGCGGCGATGTTCGCACCGTCGGGGCTGACCTGGCTCTTCGTCGGAATCGAGGGACCGGCACCGAGCGAGGCGATGTACGCCGCGAGCTGGTCGATCTCGGCCTGCGTGTAGATGACCTTCTTCTTCGGGATCTGAGCGCCCGGCTGCTGGGCCGGCATACGGCCGGTGCCGACCTGGAAGTCGACCGCCGCGGCGCCGACGCCCACCAGGCTCGGCCCGTCGGAGGTGCCCTGACCGCCGGTTCCGTGGCAGCTTGCGCAGCCCACGGAGTACAGCTTCTTGCCCTCGTCGATGGCGAGGGACTGGGCGGTTTCATCGGCCTGCGCCTTGCCCGCGGGTGCGAACGCGGCGTACAGCCCCCCGGTGGCCGCCAGCGCGAGGAGTAGGACGACGACCGCCGCCAGCGGATGGCGTCGTCGTGCGGAGAGCTTTTTCACGGATTACCCCGGTGTCAGGATCTTCTGCGTCGATGCTTCTGGATGTTTCGGGCGGTTCGCCCGATTACTTGATCATGTAGATCGTGGCGAAGAGGCCGATCCAGACGACATCGACGAAGTGCCAGTAGTAGGACACGACAATGGCGGCGGTCGCCTGCTCATGGGTGAACCTTCTGGCCGCGTAGGTGCGGCCGAGGACCAGGAGGAAGGCGATGAGGCCGCCCGTCACGTGCAGTCCGTGGAAGCCGGTGGTCAGGTAGAACACCGAGCCGTACGGGTCGGAGGAGAGCGAGAGCCCGTCCTTCTTGACCAGTTCGGTGTATTCGAAGATCTGACCGCCGACGAAGATCGCACCCATGACGAAGGTGACGGTGAACCACATCCGGAGCTTCTTCACGTCCCCGCGCTCGGCGGCGAAGACGCCGAGCTGGCAGGTCAGGGAGGAGAGCACCAGGATCGTGGTGTTCGTCGCCGAGAACGGGAAGTTCAGGCTGGACGCCATTTCCTTCCAGTGATCCGGCCCGGTCACCGATCGCAGGGTGAAGTACATCGCGAAGAGGGCCGCGAAGAACATCAGCTCGGAACTCAGCCAGATGATGGTTCCGACGCTGGTGAGGTTCGGCCGATTGACCGACGGGTGCGCGTGCCCGGTTTCTACTGTCGTTGCTGTCGCCACGACCGACATTATGTCGGTCGCTTATCCCGCCCTCACCCCGGGGGGTGCCGTTCGGAGTGTTGACGGGGTGTGTCCAGCCCGTATGGCCCATCGAAGCCCTGTCCGAACCGGTGTTGACGAGGTGTTCAAGGGAGTAGCATCCGCGCATCGGGGCCTGTCCGATCAAGCCGGTCGCGTCGTCCCCGATCGCTCGATGCCCCATCGCTTGATGTCCGTACGACGCTGACGTCTCGGAGGAAGAATGCAGCCGACCGCCACGGTGCTGGTCTACAGCGACGACTCCAACACCCGCGAACAGGTGCGGCTCGCCACCGGACGCAGGCCCGCTCCGGACGTTCCCGTCGTCGAGTTCCTGGAGTGCGCGACGCCGGGCGCCGTCATCAAGGAGCTGGACAAGGGCGGCATCGACGTCTGTGTGCTGGACGGCGAGGCGGTGCCCATGGGCGGCATGGGGGTCTGCCGCCAGATCAAGGACGAGATCTTCAACTGCCCGCCGGTCCTGGTGCTCATCGGGCGCCCGCAGGACGCCTGGCTGGCCACCTGGAGCCGTGCGGACGCGGCGGTGACCCTGCCGGTGGATCCGGTGGAGTTCGCCGCCGCGCTGGCCTCCCTGCTGCGCACGAAGGCCCTTTCGGGCGCCTGAGAGCCTCGGCGCCCGGAACACGGTCCTCAGACACTCTCCGGGCGCAACCTGGCCCGCTGTGCCGGGCTCGGGGTGTCCGGGGTGCCACCCACCAGCGCACTGCCGTCGCGCCACTTCTTCCAGTCCAGGTTCCAGTCGCCGAAGCCGTTGCCGAACGGGTCCATCTCCTCGCCGTTGGAGTTCTGGACCTTCACGATGTCGCCCTCGCGCACATTGTCGAAGAACCACTCGGCGTTGCTGGTGCTCATCCCGGTGCAGCCGTGGCTGACGTTGGCGTACCCCTGGGAGCCGGTCGACCACGGCGCGGCGTGCACGTACTCGCCGCTCCAGGTGACGCGGGTCGCGTAGTACACGGGCAGGTCGTACGAGTCCGACGAGCCCTCGGCGATGCCGACGGTGGTGCCGCGCATGCGTACGAAGTACTCCTTGCCCAGCACGACCTTGACGCCGTTGCGGGTCTCGTAGCCGGGCTTGCCGGTGGTGACGGGGATCTGGTTGATCGCCGCACCGTTGCGGTAGACCGTCATGGAGTGCGAGGAGGCGTCCGTGACGGCGACGAGGCTGTCACCCGTGGTGAGCTTCAGGGACTTGGCGTTGCCGCCCCAGAGGCGGTCCCCGAGCTTGATTCCGGCGAGATTGCTGTGCACCTGGATGGTGGCGTGGATGGGCCAGTACTCCTTGGGCCGGTAGTGCAGGTTCTTGTCGTCCACCCAGTGCCAGGTGCCCTCCACGGCGGGTGTCGAGTCGACCCTGAGGGCGCGTTCGACGGTCGCGCGGGTGGCCTTGTCCTTGACGGCGACGCTGAGTTCGGCCGTGACGGGCTGGCCGACGCCGTACTCGCCCGCCTTGGGCCCGAACGTGACGTTCAGCTGCTTCTTCGCCGTGGGTGTGCTCGTGTCGAAGCCGATGACCTTGCGGCCGGGGGCGCCGTCGTTGTTCTCGGTGCTCACCCGCACCGTGTAGTGGGCGCCGGCGGCCAGCGGAGAGGTGCTGTGCCAGCGGCTGCCGTCGGCGGCGAGTTCGCCGACGACGTACCGCCCTGACGCGTCCGTGGCCGTCACGTCGGTGATGCGCCCGTCGTCGCCCTGGGCGATGATCTCCAGGGGCTTGTCGGGGTCCAGTTTTTCGGCCTTGCCGCTGTCGCCGATGGGGCCGCTGAAGGAGATCTGTCCCGCCGCGTCGTACGGCTTCGCCGAGAGCGGGTGATCGTCCGCGCCGCAGGCGGTGACGCCCGCGCCGAGGGCGACCACCAGTGTGGTGCAACTGACGACCGTGCGGATTCGCGGTGAGTGCTTCATGAGCTCACGCTATGAACCCGCGTCAATTACGGCGCGGTGAGTGACCCGTGTGGGGGACGCCGGGTGCGGCAAACGGAAGAGCCCGGACTCTCCTGGCGGAGTGTCCGGGCTCCCGGTGATCAGGGCCTCCTACTGCGTGCGGCTCTCACCGTGGTAGTACTCGAAGACCCAGCCCCACAGGCCGATCAGGATGATCGGGATCGAGAAGAACAGCAGCCACCAGCCGAAGACGACGCCGCTGAAGGCGAGCGCGCCACCGACACCGAGCGCGAGCGGCTGCCAGCTGTGCGGGCTGAAGAAGCCCACCTCGCCGGCCTCGTCCGCGACGTCGGCCTCCTTGTTGTCCTGCGCGAGCTGGTCGACCCGCCGGGCCGTGAAGGCCAGGTAGTAGCCGATCATCATGCTCAGGCCGAAGCCCAGGAAGAGCGCCGTGGTGCCGGCCGGCTCCTTCGACCACACGCCATAGACGATCGCCATGACGAGGATGAAGACGGCCAGCCAGATGAACATCTTGCCTTGGACCTTCACTTACCGGCCTCCTTGCCACCAGCCAGAGCCGCACCGTGACCGACGTTCTCGAGCTGGTCGAGAGCGGCGATCTCGGGGTGGTGCAGGTCGAACGCCGGGGATTCACTGCGGATCCGCGGCAGGGTGAGGAAGTTGTGCCGCGGCGGCGGGCAGGAGGTCGCCCACTCCAGCGAACGGCCGTAACCCCACGGGTCGTCGACCTCGACCTTCTTGCCGTACTTGGCGGTCTTCCACACGTTGTAGAGGAACGGCAGTATCGACAGGCCGAGCAGGAACGAGCTGATCGTCGAGATGGTGTTCAGCGCGGTGAAGCCGTCCGCCGCGAGGTAGTCCGCGTAACGACGTGGCATGCCCTCGGCACCCAGCCAGTGCTGCACCAGGAACGTGCCGTGGAAGCCCACGAACAGCGTCCAGAAGGTGATCTTGCCGAGCCGCTCGTCCAGCATCTTGCCGGTCATCTTCGGCCACCAGAAGTGGAAGCCGGAGAACATCGCGAACACCACGGTGCCGAACACCACGTAGTGGAAGTGCGCCACCACGAAGTACGAGTCCGAGACGTGGAAGTCCATCGGCGGCGAGGCCAGGATGACGCCGGTCAGACCACCGAAGGTGAAGGTGATGAGGAAGCCGGTGGCCCAGAGCATCGGTGTCTCGAAGGACAGGGAGCCCTTCCACATCGTTCCGATCCAGTTGAAGAACTTCACGCCCGTGGGCACGGCGATGAGGAACGTCATGAAGGAGAAGAACGGGAGCAGCACGCCACCGGTGACGTACATGTGGTGGGCCCACACGGTCACGGAGAGGCCGGCGATGGCGATGGTGGCGCCGATGAGACCCATGTAGCCGAACATCGGCTTGCGCGAGAACACCGGGATGACTTCGGAAATGATGCCGAAGAACGGCAGAGCGATGATGTACACCTCTGGATGGCCGAAGAACCAGAAGAGGTGTTGCCAGAGCAAGGCTCCGCCATTTGCCGCGTCGAAGACATGCGCACCGAATTTTCGGTCCGCCTCCAGGGCGAACAGCGCCGCCGCGAGGACGGGGAAGGCGAGCAGGACCAGGACCGCGGTCAGCAGCACGTTCCACACGAAGATCGGCATGCGGAACATCGTCATGCCGGGAGCGCGCATGCAGATGATGGTGGTGATGAAGTTGACCGCACCGAGGATCGTGCCGAAGCCGGAGAAGGCCAGACCCATGATCCACATGTCGGCGCCGATGCCCGGCGAGCGGACCGCGTCCGACAGCGGCGAGTACGCGAACCAGCCGAAGTCCGCCGCGCCCTGCGGGGTGAGGAAGCCACCCACCGCGATGGTCGAGCCGAACAGGTAGAGCCAGTAGGCGAACATGTTCAGCCGCGGGAACGCCACGTCGGGCGCGCCGATCTGCAGCGGCATGATCCAGTTCGTGAAGCCGGCGAACAGCGGCGTCGCGAACATCAGCAGCATGATCGTGCCGTGCATCGTGAACGCCTGGTTGAACTGCTCGTTCGACATGATCTGCAGGCCCGGACGCGCCAGCTCCGCGCGCATCAGAAGCGCCATGACGCCGCCGATGCAGAAGAACGCGAACGACGTGACCAGGTACAGCGTGCCGATCGTCTTGTGGTCGGTGGTGGTGAGCCACTTGATCACGACGTTGCCGGGTTGCTTGCGCCGTACCGGCAGCTCGTTCTCGTACGAGTCTTCAGCTGCCCCGGCACCCTGAGGTTCGTTGAGGATGCTCACAGGTTGTTCGTCTCCCGGTTCTTCTCGTGGCTCGTCTGCGCGATGCCGGCGGGAACGTAACCGGTCTGCCCCTTCTTGGCGAGGTCCTTGAGGTGCTGCGCGTAGCGATCGGGAGAGACGACCTTCACGTTGAACAGCATCCGGGAGTGGTCGACTCCGCAGAGTTCGGCGCACTTGCCCCGGAAGGTGCCCTCCCTGTTGGGGGTCACCTGGAAGGAGTTGGTGTGGCCCGGGATGACGTCCTGCTTCATCAGGAACGGCACCACCCAGAAGGAGTGGATGACGTCACGCGACGTGAGGACGAAGCGGACCGTCTTGCCCTTGGGGAGCCAGAGGGTCGGGCCGGGGTTGCCGTTCTGCGGGTTCCGCGTAGCGGGCGTACCGACGTCGTAGACACCGCCGGCGTTCGCCGGGAAGTCGGTCTTGAACCGGTCCGGAATGGCGTCCAGGTTCTTGTCGGTCTTGGCGTCACCGGTGGAACCAGGGACGCTCTCGATGTAGTTGAAGCCCCAGCTCCACTGGAAGCCGACGACGTTCACCGTGACGTCGGGCTTCTTGTCGAGGCTGAGGAGCTTCGACTCGTCCCGGGCGGTGAAGTAGAACAGCACCGAGACGATGATGAGCGGGACCACCGTGTACAGCGCCTCGATGGGCATGTTGTACCGGGTCTGCGGGGGAACTTCGACCTTGGTGCGGCTGCGCCGGTGGAAGATGGTGGCCCACAGGATCAGGCCCCAGACCAGCACGCCCGTGGCGAGCGCGGCCGCCCACGAGCCCTGCCAGAGGGAGAGGATCCGCGGAGCCTCCTCCGTGACCGGGGTGGGCATACCAAGGCGGGGAAAGTCCTTGTATGTGCAACCGGTGGCGGTCGCCAGGACCAGGCCCGCAGTCATTGCCTGCAGCAGCTTCCGCCGCATCGGGCGCCGCGGCGAGCGGTCGGAGCCGTTGGGACTCACGTAGCGCCTTCCCGAGAGTCTCGCCCGCGCGGTTGGCTGCGGCCTTCTCGGTGGTCGGTCGCCGCCCTGCGTCGGGCAGGGGTTTGGATGTTTATGCGGACCAAACCCTACTGGACGCTATTTGGGGTCGCGCGGGGAGGGTGCCCAACGCGCCGCGAGGCACCCCGAAGGGGTGGAATGCCCGGCTCCGGGTGCCTTCTGACGAGGGGTTGGGGCGCCTACCGGCTCGGGAGCACGGCGAATACGGCGACTGCGGGCCGTCTTGTGGCTCGTCGCGCCCACGCGGCGGAGCCGCAGGATGACACCGCTCCGCGCCCCTTGGGGGCGCTCCGCTCACCGGAGGATTTAGCGTTGCTGTGTGGTCTACTTCGACGCTGCCTCCGCCGCTCCCCTCCATCCCGTCGCCCGTCAGGCCCTGGGGGCCTCGCTCGACGAGGGGTGGGCCGACCCGGCCCGTCTCTACCGCGAGGGACGGCGGGCCCGGATGCTGCTCGACGCGGCGCGGGAGGCTGCGGCCGAGGCGGTGGGCTGCCGCCCGGACGAGCTGGTCTTCACCTCGTCCGGCACCCGGGCGGTGCACGCCGGAATCGAGGGTGCCCTGGCGGGCCGCCGGCGCATCGGACGCCACCTGATCGTGTCAGCCGTCGAACACTCGTCGGTGCTCCATTCGGCAGATCTGCACGAGGCGGCGGGCGGGACGGTGACCCAGGTCCCGGTCGACCGTACGGGCGCGGTGTCCTCTTCCTCGTACGCCGACGAACTCCGCCCCGACACCGCGCTGGCGTGCCTCCAGTCCGCCAACCACGAGGTGGGGACCCAGCAGCCGGTGACGGCGGTCGCACATGCGTGCAGGGCGGCGGGGGTGCCGCTGCTGGTGGACGCGGCGCAGTCGCTGGGGTGGGGCCGGGTGGAGGGCGACTGGTCGCTCCTGACGGCAAGTGCCCACAAGTGGGGCGGCCCTTCGGGAGTCGGGCTTCTCGTCGTCCGCAAAGGGGTGCGGTTCGCTCCCCAAGGGCCCGCGGACGAGCGGGAGTCGGGGCGGGCGGCCGGTTTCGAGAACCTCCCCGCGATCGTGGCGGCGGCGGCCTCGCTGCGCGCCGTCCACGCGGATGCGGCGGCGGAGGCCGCGCGCCTGCGGGAACTGACGGACCGGATCCGGGTACGGGTGCCGAAGCTGGTCCCCGACGTGGAGGTGGTCGGCGAGGGGGTCCACCGGCTGCCCGGGATCGTCACCTTCTCCTGTCTCTATGTCGACGGAGAGACCCTGCTGCACGAGCTGGACCGGGCGGGCTTCTCGGTCTCCTCGGGTTCGTCCTGCACGAGCAGCACCCTCACCCCGAGCCACGTCCTGAAGGCGATGGGCGTCCTGAGCGAGGGCAACGTCCGCGTGTCGCTGCCGCCGGGCACACCGTCCGAGGACGTCGACCGCTTCCTGTCGGTGCTGCCGGGCACGGTCTCGGCGGTCCGCGAGAAGCTGGGCGCTCCGGTGGAACCGACGAAGACACCCGCCGCTGCCGACTCTCTCGTGGTGAACGCGCTGGGCAAGCGGTGCCCGATCCCGGTGATCGAGCTGGCGAAGGTCATCGGCGATGTCCCGGTGGGCGGGACGGTACGCGTCCTCTCCGACGACGAGGCCGCCCGCCTCGACATCCCGGCGTGGTGCGAGATGCGCGGTCAGGAGTACGTCGGGGAGGAGCCGGCGGACCACGGCTCGGCCTATGTGGTCCGCCGGGTGTCCTAGCTACGCCAGGTGGGCCTGGACCTCGGCGGCGGCCTCATGGCCGTACGCCTTGGTGAAGCGGTCCATGAAGTGGACGCGGCGCAGCTGGTACTCCTGGGTGCCGACCGTCTCGATGACCAGCGTGGCGAGCATGCAGCCGACCTGGGCGGCGCGCTCGTGGGAGACACCCCAGGCGAGCCCGGACAGGAAGCCCGCGCGGAACGCGTCGCCGACACCCGTGGGATCGGCCTTGCGCTCCTCCTCGGGGCAGCCGACCTCGATCGGCTCCTCACCGACGCGCTCGATGCGGACACCCTGCGCGCCGAGTGTCGTCACGCGGTGGCCGACCTTCGCGAGGATCTCCTCGTCGCTCCAGCCCGTCTTGGATTCGATGAGCCCCTTCTCGTACTCGTTCGAGAAGAGGTACGTCGCCCCGTCCAGCAGTATCCGGATCTCGTCGCCGTTCATGCGGGCGATCTGCTGGGAGAAGTCGGCGGCGAAGGGGATCGCGCGCGAGCGGCACTCCTCGGTGTGGCGCAGCATCCCCTCGGGGTCGTCGGCGCCGATCAGCACGAGGTCGAGGCCGCCGACCCGGTCGGCGACCGACTTGAGCTCGATGAGGCGGGCCTCGCTCATCGCGCCCGTGTAGAAGGAGCCGATCTGGTTGTGGTCGGCGTCGGTCGTGCACACGAAGCGGGCGGTGTGCAGCACCTCGGAGATGCGGACCGAGCCGGTGTCGACGCCGTGCCGGTCCAGCCAGGCGCGGTACTCGTCGAAGTCGGAGCCCGCCGCCCCGACCAGGATCGGCCGGGTGCCGAGCTGACCCATGCCGAAGGCGATGTTCGCGCCGACCCCGCCCCGGCGTACGTCGAGGTTGTCGACCAGGAAGGAGAGGGAGACCGTGTGCAGCTGGTCCGCGACGAGCTGGTCGGCGAACCGGCCGGGGAAGGTCATGAGGTGGTCGGTGGCGATGGAGCCGGTGACTGCGATACGCACGGCTAGGACACACTCCTGCGAGGGGAGGGGATTGACAGTTCACGCTACCGGGTCGGGGCGGCCCTCTGAAGCGGGCAAAACTACCCGATAGTAGATCTTTCTTCGTGGCACCGCGGTGCTTACGGTTCCGGTATGACGAACCTCAAGGTCCACGGCTCGGCCCCGCTCGACCTCGAAGGCGACCTGGCGTCGCTGCGCGGGGACTGTGCCCGGATGGCCGCGCACTGGTCGGCGCCCGCCCAGGTCACCTCCCTCCCCGTCTCCCCCTCCCGCATCCACGGGGTGACCGTGCCGCCCGCCTCCGCACGACTGCTGGACGCGATGTCCGACTACGGCGACTGATCCGACCGGAGCAGCCCGGGCGGCGCCGAACGGGGGAATTCGGTGAGCGCCCGCAGGGAACCGTGCGCTCCCCCGCTGCGTCCCATCGCTGTCCCCCGTAAAGGGGATGCGGTATACGACCCCTCAGTGCCCTCTTTTGACAGGGCCGGGTCATGGGACAGCAGTGGAGCCGAAGGAGCGATGCGGTGAGCACCGAGCGACCCGACAACGAAGCGACCGAACACCCCGAGGGTGCCCAGCCGGCCACGCCGCGCCGCCGGCATTCCCCGGTGGCCGTCGCCTCGGTCGCGGCCGCGGTCCTGCTGGTCGGGGGCGGCGGGGCGTACGTCGCCGCGACCGCTTCCGGCGGCGGGAACGACCACGGCTCCGGAACCCCCGGCGGCGACGGCACGCCCCCGCCGCTCGCCCTCGACGGCTATTCCGAGGGCGGTACGAGCGGTCCCGGCGGTTCTGGTGGGACTGGTGGTACGAACGGCATCGCGCCCGGAGAGCCCAACCCGTACGGCGCGACCTACCACGCGGACGGCACACTTCCCGGCGGCCCGGACTCGGCGCCGGTGTACTGGGCCAAGGGTGAGGTGACCAAGGCCGAGGTGGCCCGGCTCGCGAAGGCCCTCGACCTGAAGGGCCCGCCCAGGCTCGTCGGGGATGCCTGGACAGTGGGCTCCACCAAGGACGGCGCGGAACCGAATCTGCGGGTGAACAAGAGCGCGCCGGGGACCTGGACGTTCAGCTCGTACCTTCCGGGGACCGACAACTGTCCCGTGAACAAGCGCTGTGTGCCCGTCGGCTCCAGCGGCCTCGCGGGACTGGGGCCGGGTCCGGTGAGCGAGGCCGTGGCCAAGAAGGCCGCCGCTCCCGTGTTGAAGGCGGTCGGCCAGGACGACGCGAAGGTGGACGCGAGCCAGCTGATGGACCGGGTGCGGGTGGTGAACGCCGACCCCGAGGTGGGCGGGCTGCCGACGTACGGCTGGACGACCGGCCTCCAGATCAACGTGGAGGGCCATGTCATCGGTGGCAGCGGTCAGTTGAAGACGCAGGCGAAGGGGGACACGTACCCCGTGATCAGTGCGCGCAAGACGCTGGACCTGATGAACGGGTCGGCGTCGGCGTCGGGCGGCGGGCGCAAGGGCATCGGCGGCTGCGCCAGTCCCGTACCGCTGAAGGACCGGGACGAGATGCCGTGCGAGCACACGACGACAACACCCGCGCCGGAATCGGTGACCGTCGAGAAGGCCACCTTCGGGCTGGCGACGCACTTCGCGAACGGGCGGCAGACCCTCGTGCCGTCCTGGCTGTTCGAGGTGCGGACGCCGGGCGCGGACGACAGCTTCACGGTGACGCATCCGGCGGTGGACCCGCGATACCTGACCTCGCCGCGGTCCTCCGGGGGGCCGAGCGCGCAGCCGAGCCCCGCGCCGACCGCGCCGGGCGACAAGCCCACCACCGCGCCCACCTCGCGTGACGTCAAGGTGGAGGGCTACACCACCGACGGGAAGGACCTGACGGTCAGCTTCACGGGCGGGGTGTGCGCCGACTACTCGGCCTCGGCGAGCGAGACCTCCGACAAGGTGACCGTCACGGTGACCGAGACGCCCTGGCAGGGCAAGGTGTGCATCCTGATCGCCAAGATCTACGAGAAGACGGTGCACCTGGACAAGCCGCTCGGCGACCGCGCGGTCGTGGGGTCGGACGGCAAGGCGGTCCCGAAGGGGAAGATCACTTCGCCCCGGGCTTCCGGGGCGAAGTCCACGCAGCCCCAATACACCCACTAGAGGATCAGTACACCCAATAGAGGGTCAGTAGACCCACTAGAGGTCTCCGCGGCCCCCGCAGAGGTCAACGGCGGCCCCGTAGTGGCCGCGGCGCTCCGGATACGGGGCCGCGGCGACTCCGGATACGCGAAGGCGGCGTCCCTGTCGGAGGGGGACGCCGCCTTCGTGCGTATGCGGCGGTGAGCCGCGGTTTCCGCGCGCTGAGCAGCGAGCTCAGCTGCGCCCGCGTACTCGGCTCGCGGATTTAGCTGAAGGAGTCGCCGCAGGCGCAGGACCCCGTCGCGTTCGGGTTGTCGATCGTGAAGCCCTGCTTCTCGATGGTGTCGACGAAGTCGATGGAGGCGCCGCCCAGGTACGGAGCGCTCATGCGGTCGGTGACGACCTTGACGCCACCGAAGTCCTTGACAACGTCGCCGTCGAGGGAGCGCTCGTCGAAGAAGAGCTGGTAGCGCAGGCCGGAGCAGCCGCCGGGCTGAACGGCCACGCGCAGCGCGAGATCGTCGCGGCCTTCCTGGTCGAGCAGGGCCTTGATCTTCGCCGCGGCGGCGTCAGACAGGATGATGCCGTCGGTGACGGTGCTGGTCTCGTCCGATACGGACATCTACATCTCTCCCGGGTTGTACGGAGACTGCTTGCCGACGAGTGCAACCGGCATGGCCGCGGATTCATTCCGGGCCGAGCGTGTTTTCTTCGGTTCTCCCTTCATGCTCGCACACCCGCCAAAACACGGACAGCGGCCTGTGGACAACCCTCCGGGATTCACGTCACATGGACGCGATGGCCATCGTCAAAGTGACGTGAAGCGGTTATGATAGATAGCGTCAATTCGACGAAAAGGCATTGTCCGCCGGGCCCGCTCCCTGACGAGCCCGGCGAGCCGCAGAACAGAAAGGGTGCGTGTCGTGACCACCGCCCAGACCCAGGAGCTCGACGTACAGCCGACGCCCCTCGCCCTGCTGCTGCTCGGCCGCGAGGCCGACCCGAGGAGCGAGCGCGGCGTCGAGTGCCCCGGCGACCTGCCCTCTCCGTCCGACCCGGACCTGGTGGAACGCGCCCGCGCGGCCAAGGAGAAGCTCGGGGACAAGGTCTTCGTGCTCGGCCACCACTACCAGCGCGACGAGGTCATCCAGTTCGCGGACGTCACGGGTGACTCCTTCAAGCTGGCCCGGGACGCGGCGGGCCGCCCGGAGGCGGAGTACATCGTCTTCTGCGGTGTGCACTTCATGGCGGAGTCCGCGGACATCCTCACCAGCGACGACCAGAAGGTCGTCCTGCCGGACCTCGCCGCCGGCTGCTCGATGGCCGACATGGCCACCGCCGAACAGGTGGCCGAGTGCTGGGACGTCCTCACCGAGGCCGGGATAGCCGAGCAGGTCGTACCCGTCTCGTACATGAACTCCTCCGCCGACATCAAGGCGTTCACGGGCAAGCACGGGGGCACGATCTGCACCTCCTCCAACGCCCAGCGGGCCCTGGAGTGGGCCTTCGAGCAGGGGTCGAAGGTGCTCTTCCTGCCCGACCAGCACCTCGGGCGCAACACCGCCGTCCGCGACATGGGCCTGTCCCTCGACGACTGCGTGCTCTACAACCCGCACAAGCCGAACGGCGGGCTGACCGCCGAGCAGCTGCGTGACGCCAAGATGATCCTGTGGCGCGGCCACTGCTCGGTGCACGGCCGCTTCTCGCTGGACTCCGTCAACGACGTGCGCGAGCGCATCCCCGGCGTGAACGTCCTCGTCCACCCCGAGTGCAAGCACGAGGTCGTCTCGGCGGCGGACTACGTGGGCTCCACGGAGTACATCATCAAGGCCCTGGAGGCGGCCCCGCCCGGCTCGAAGTGGGCGATCGGCACGGAGCTGAACCTGGTCCGCCGTCTGGCGAACCGTTTCGCGTCCGAGGACAAGGAGATCGTCTTCCTCGACAAGACGGTCTGTTTCTGCTCGACGATGAACCGCATCGACCTGCCCCACCTGGTGTGGACTCTGGAGTCCCTCGCCGAGGGCAATCTGGTCAACCGCATCGAGGTGGACCGCGAGACGGAGCAGTTCGCCAAGCTGGCACTGGAGCGGATGCTGGCGCTGCCGTAAACGCCGACTGCGGAGGCCGGGCAACACCACGGTGTCGCCCGGCCTTCCTTCGCGACAACTTCGGGAGCGGTAGGCCGGGTGGAGCTCAGTCCACCCGCGGGCGGACCAGCCCGGACTCGTAGGCGATGACGACCAGTTGGGCCCGGTCGCGTGCGCCGAGCTTGGCCATGGCCCGGTTGACGTGCGTCTTCACGGTGAGCGGGCTGACTTCGAGGCGTTCGGCTATTTCGTCGTTGGAGTGGCCGCCCGCGACCTGGACGAGCACCTCGCGCTCGCGTCCGGTGAGCGCGCCAAGCCGCTCGGCGCGGGCGGGATCCCGCTCGTCGTCCGAACCGTCGCCCTGTGCCAGGAACTTGGCGATCAGGCCCTTGGTGGCCGCCGGGGACAGCAGCGCCTCGCCACCGGCCGCGATCCGGATGGCGTTCAGCAGTTCCTCGGGCTCGGCGCCCTTGCCGAGGAACCCGGACGCGCCGGCCCGCAGCGACCGCACCACGTACTCGTCGACCTCGAAGGTCGTCAGCATCACGACCCGTACGTGCGCGAGCCCCGGGTCCGCGGTGATCAGCCGGGTGGCGGTGAGCCCGTCCGTGCCCGGCATCCGAATGTCCATCAGCACCACGTCGGCGCGCTCGTCCCGGGTGAGGCGTACCGCCTCCGCGCCGTCGGAGGCCTCGCCCACGACCTCCATGTCGGGCTCGGAGTCGACGAGGACCCGGAAGGCACTGCGCAGCAACGCCTGGTCGTCGGCGAGCAGGACACGGATGGTCATACGGGGTCCCCCATGGCGGGTGTGCGGTTCTTGACCGGAAGGATCGCATGGACCCGGAAGCCGCCTCCGTAGCGGGGACCGGCCGTGCACGTCCCGCCGATCGCGGTGACCCGCTCGCGCATACCGAGCAGCCCGTGACCGCCGCCTTCCTCGGGCCTGTCGTCCTGCCCCGGCCCGTTGTCCAGCACCGTGACCTCCACATTGGGCCCCACGCGTACGACGCTGACCTCCGCCTTCGCCTCCGGGCCCGCGTGTTTTCGCACATTGGTGAGGGCTTCCTGGATGACCCGGTAGGCGGCGAGGTCGACGGCCGCGGGGAGGCTGCTGCCGTGGTCGGAGCGGGCCACCTCCACGGGCAGGCCCGCGTTTCGGAAGGTGTCGGCGAGTTCGTCGAGGCGGGCGAGGCCGGGGGCGGGTTCCGTAGGTGCTTCGGGGTCGCCGGACTGGCGCAGCAGGCCGACGGTGGCGCGCAGTTCGTTCAGCGCGGAGCGGCTGGCCTCCCGTACGTGGGCGAGCGCCTCCTTCGCCTGGTCGGGGCGCTTGTCCATCACGTGGGCTGCGACTCCGGCCTGCACATTGACGAGGGCGATGTGGTGGGCGACTACGTCGTGCAGATCGCGGGCGATGCGCAGGCGCTCCTCGGCCACGCGTCGGCGCGCCTCTTCCTCGCGGGTGCGTTCGGCGCGTTCGGCGCGTTCCCTGATCGCGTGCACGAAGGCACGCCGGCTGCGTACGGCGTCGCCCGCGGCGGCGGCCATACCGGTCCAGGCGAAGAGGCCGAGGTTCTCCTGGGCGTACCAGGGCATCGGGCCCGCGAGCATCGCGACCGCCGTCAGGACGGTCATCGTGACCAGTCCTACCCGCCAGGTGGTGGGGCGGTTCGTGGACGAGGCCACGGTGTAGAGGGCTACGACGGCCGACATCGCCACGGGGGCACGGGGGTCGCCGGTGACCAGCTCCACGAGGGAGACGCCGACCGTGGCCGCGAGGACGGTCATCGGGGCGCGACGGCGGAAGATCAGGGCGGCGGCGGCGAGCACCATGAGGGTGAGGCTGAGGATGTTCGGCGTGCGGGCGCCCCAGGTCGCGCCGTGCTCGCCGTGCGGGTCGATGAAGGAGCCGGCGGCCATACAGGCGAGGACGGCTGCCGCGAGGGCGGCGTCCACTGCCGTGGGATGGGCGCGGGCTCTGCACCTCGTGCGCTCTAGGGTGCTCACGTCGTTTACGGTACGGGCCCTTGTGGAGGCGCGGAACGGGTGCCGTCGGGCGGGGGTGCGGGGAAGGTTTTCGCCCCCTCCGCCCCTACCCGTCCCGTACCTGGGGGGGCTCCGCCCCCCCAGACCCCCCGTATCGCGCTTCGCGCTCGTCCTCACACGCCGGACGGGCTAAAT
>NZ_JBEZKJ010000089.1:0-33944 GCF_040651675.1 Streptomyces sp. NPDC048415
CCCCGACTAACCCGACCCCCCGCCACCCCGGGGCGTGTACTGCCCCCTCCCCTGGAACACTATGCGCCCCGCCCCCCTGGGGGGGGCGCGGGCCTCTTCCGCTGCACGAGTCCGGACTAACCCTTGGACTTCTTCTCCTCGGCGTCCTGAATGACCGCCTCCGCGACCTGCTGCATCGACATACGGCGGTCCATCGACGTCTTCTGAATCCACCGGAAGGCAGCAGGCTCCGTCAGCCCGTACTCCGTCTGAAGGACGGACTTTGCGCGGTCGACGAGCTTCCGCGTCTCCAGACGCAGCGTGAGATCCTCGATCTCCTTCTCCAGCGCCTTCAGCTCCGTGAACCGCGAGACAGCCATCTCGATCGCCGGCACGACATCACTCTTGCTGAACGGCTTCACCAGATACGCCATCGCACCCGCGTCACGCGCACGCTCGACGAGGTCGCGCTGCGAGAACGCGGTGAGCATCAGGACGGGAGCGATGCCCTCCTCAGCGATCTTCTCGGCGGCCGAGATGCCATCCAACTTGGGCATCTTCACATCGAGGATCACCAGGTCCGGCTTGTGCTTCCGGGCCAGCTCGACGGCCTCCTCACCGTCACCCGCCTCGCCTACGACGGAATAGCCCTCTTCCTCCAGCATCTCCTTGAGGTCGAGACGAATCAGCGCCTCGTCCTCAGCGATGACGACACGGGTCGTCAGCGGAGGCACGTGCGACTTGTCGTCGTCGGGCGCGTCTACGGGCTGGGGCGACTCGGGGGCGGTCACGGGGGCTCCTCGTTCAGGGGCGGGTACTGCTCCCAAGAGCCTACCTAGCTGCGGTAAGGTGAGGGCACGGCGGGTGACCGCCAGCCTTTGTTTTAGAGGAAGCCCCGGTAGTCCAGCGGTAGAGACACGGTGCTCAAACCACCGACAGCGTGGGTTCGAATCCCACCCGGGGCACTTTTCCTTCGATTCCAAGGTCGACGCAAATAAGCGGATGTTCCCGTTCTCGTGAACATCCGCTTTTTGCTGCGTGCGGTCACGATCGATAACACACAGTGTCCGCATGGAACAGCACAGCCCTTCGATTCGCGCCCAAGCGGTCGCACTCATGCGCCAGGGCACGCCCAACCGCACTGTCGCGGAGAACCTCAACGTCCCGCGCGGAACTGTCGGTTGGTGGCGCAGCGAAGATCGCAGAGTGCGCGGCGAAACCTACGAGCAGCCGACGGACTGTCCTCAGTGCACAACCCGTGACTTCGACAGGGTCGCATATGCCTACTTACTGGGCCTCTACCTCGGCGACGGCCACATCGTCTCGAAGCCCAAGCAGCACCACTTGTCCATCTTTTGCAACGCCACTCAGACCGGCCTGATCGCGGCCGCCGAAGACGCGATGCGCAAGGTGATGCCGCTGCCGAGCGTCAAACAGCGCTACAAGCCGGGCTGCATCGAGGTCAAGTCCTACACCAAGCACTGGACGTGCATGTTCCCTCAGCACGGCCCCGGCAAGAAGCACGAGCGCCCCATCGTCCTTGAACCCTGGCAGCAGGACGTCGTCGACGCCCACCCCTGGGAGTTCGTCCGGGGCCTCATCCACTCCGACGGCTGCCGGATCACCAACTGGACGACCCGCCTAGTCGGCGGTGAGCGGCAGCGCTACGAGTATCCCCGGTACTTCTTCACCAACGTCTCAGACGACATCCGCCAGCTCTACACGGACACCCTCGACACGCTTGGCATCCAGTGGACCCACTGCACCCGCAACGGGAACCCGTACAACATCTCCGTCGCCAAGAAGGCCTCCGTTGCCCTCATGGACACCCACGTAGGCCCCAAGTACTGACCCCGCAATATGACCCGTCACCGCCCACCCCGCCCCCGACTGGGAGCTGCCCCAATTCGCGGAAGAACGGTTGACCGGCGGTAGCCCCCGCGGCGATCTTCGGCCGCATGACTCCGATGAACAGACGAGGTTTCGTCGCCGCGGCCGCCGGTGCGGCTGCGGCGGCTGTCGCAGTGAGCGCGCAGTCCGCCTCGGCCCTCGACGCCGACGGCGGAGGCAATACGACGGACACCGGTGATTTCGAGGCCGCCGACAAGGGATTCATCGCCGCGCTCGAACCCGGCGTAGTAAAGAACGCCGCCGGCGCCGTCGTGTGGGACAACGACGCGTACGGCTTCCTGAAGGACCCGGCGCCCAAGACCGCGAACGCCAGTCTGCGGCGGCAGTCGCAGCTCACGCGGAAGCAGGGGCTGTACAAGGTGACGGACCGGATCTATCAAGTGCGGGGGCTCGATCTGTCCAGCATGACCATCGTGGAGGGCGACACCGGCATCGTCGTCATCGATCCGCTCATTTCCGCCGAGACGGCCGCCGCCGCGCTGAAGCTGTATCGCGATCACGTGGCGGTCAGGAAGGTCACGGGGTTGGTCTACGCGCACCCCCATGTGGACCACTACGGAGGTTGCTGTGGCGTTCTGCCGGACGGGGCGGGGGACGTACCCATCTTCGCCCCCGAGGGGTTCATGGAGCACGCCGTCTCCGAGAACCACGACCAAGGCGCAGTTGCTTCTGCTGCTTGCGGGGAAGGGGCTGGGGTCGATTCGGACGTCGGGTGACGCGGCCCTGCTGACGAAGCTGTTTTCGGTGGTCGCGAGCCCGACGGCGGACTTCGACGTCGTGAGGCCGTAAGGCCCCATAGAGCGCCTCGTTCGCTACTTGGGGCTGTCGTCCTCGCCGATGTGGTGGACGCGTACGAGGTTGGTGGTGCCGGATACGCCGGGTGGGGATCCCGCCGTGATGACGACGATGTCGCCCTTTTGGCAGCGGCCGTATTTGAGGAGCAGTTCGTCGACCTGGTCGACCATGGCGTCGGTGGAGTCGACGTGGGGGCCGAGGAAGGTTTCCACGCCCCAGGTCAGGTTCAGCTGCGACCGGGTGGCTGGGGCCGGTGTGAAGGCCAGCAGTGGGATCGGTGACCTGTATCGCGACAGGCGGCGGACCGTGTCGCCCGACTGTGTGAACGCGACCAGGAACTTCGCCCCCAGGAAGTCGCCCATTTCGGCGGCGGCGCGGGCGACGGCGCCGCCTTGGGTGCGGGGTTTGTTGCGTTCGGTGAGTGGGGGGAGTCCCTTGGCGAGGATGTCTTCCTCGGCGGCTTCGACGATGCGGGCCATGGTGCGTACGGCCGCGATGGGGTATTTGCCGATGCTGGTCTCGCCCGACAGCATCACGGCGTCCGTGCCGTCGATGACGGCGTTGGCGACGTCGGAGGCCTCGGCGCGGGTGGGCCGGGAGTTGTCGATCATCGAGTCGAGCATCTGGGTGGCGACGATGACTGGTTTGGCGTTGCGCTTGGCGAGTTTGATGGCGCGCTTTTGGACGATGGGGACCTGTTCGAGGGGCATTTCCACGCCGAGGTCGCCGCGGGCGACCATGATTGCGTCGAAGGCGGCGACGATGTCGTCGATGTTGTCGACGGCTTGGGGTTTTTCGACTTTGGCGATGACGGGGAGGCGGCGGCCTTCCTCGTCCATGATGCGGTGGACGTCGTCGATGTCGCGTCCGCTGCGGACGAAGGAGAGGGCGATGATGTCGAAGCCGGAGCGCAGGGCCCAGCGGAGGTCTGCTTCGTCCTTGTCGGAGAGGGCGGGGACGGAGACGGCGACGCCGGGGAGGTTGAGGCCTTTGTGGTCGGAGACCATGCCGCCTTCGATGACGGTGGTGTGGACGCGGGGGCCGTCGATGGTGGTGACTTCGAGGCAGACTTTGCCGTCGTCGACGAGGATGCGTTCGCCGGTGGTGACGTCGGCTGCGAGTCCTTCGTAGGTTGTGCCGCAGGTGTGGCGGTCGCCCTCGGCTCCCTCTTCGACGGTGATGGTGAAGGTATCTCCGCGTTCAAGGAGTACGGGGCCTTCGCTGAAGTGGCCGAGTCGGATCTTCGGGCCTTGAAGGTCGGCGAGGATTCCGACGCTGCGGCCGGTTTCGTCGGAGGCTTTTCGTACGTGGTGGTAGCGCTCCTCGTGTTCGGCGTAGGTGCCGTGGCTGAGGTTGAAGCGGGCTACGTCCATTCCGGCGTCGACCAGGGCTTTGATCTGGTCGTAGGTGTCGGTGGCGGGGCCCAATGTACAGACGATTTTTGCTCGGCGCATGGTTTGAGCCTAGGCCTTACCGGTCAGTAGGGAATTGGCCCGGCATGACCACTCAACAACCTTTGCGTGAAGGGTTATTGACAAGCGTTGAATTGTGCGCGGGGGTGCTCCAATGAGCGCGGCGTCTATGCGGACAACTCCGGTGGGGCCATGGTGAAGCGGGCGTTTACCTGGGCGTAGACGTGTTGACGTTGGGGTTCGAGGTCGAGGGGGGCGGCTTCGTCGGCGGCGCCGGCGCCGTGGGCCATGGAGCGCATGGCGCGGCCGGGGGCGGCGGGGTAGGGCTGGGCGTTCTCGGCGCCGATGTCGGCGAGTTCGACGAGTGCGGCGAGGGTGGTTCCGAGGGCTTCGGCGTATTCGCGGGCGCGTTGGACGGCTTCGTGGACGGCTTGCTGCCTGGCCCGGCGGTGGGAGGGTGAGTCGGGGCGCAGGGTCCACCAGGGGCCGTCGACGCGGGTGAGGTCCAGGTCGGCGAGTCGTGTCGTGAGCTCGCCCAGTGCTGTGAAGTCGGTGAGTTCGGCGGTGAGGTGGACGCGGCCGTGGTAGGCGCGGATGCGTTCGCCGCGGCCGTGTTTGGTGAGTTCGGGGCTGATGGAGAAGGCGCCGGTTTCGACGCGCTCGACCGCGTCGCCGTAGGACTTGATCAGGTCCAGTGCCGTGGCGTTGCGGTGGGTGAGGTCGGTGAGGGCTTCTCGTCGGTCGGTGCCGCGGGCGCTGACGGTGATGCCGATGCGGGCGATTTCGGGGTCGACTTCGAGGTGGGCTTCGCCGCGGACGGCGATGCGGGGGGATTCGGGTGTTCCGTAGGGGACCGCGGGCTGGGGTTCCGCTGCGCTGGGGGCCATACGTCCCACTCTGTCACTGGGAGGGCGCTTGGGGTGTCTGTCGGTCACCAGATCGAAACCTCCTGGATCTGTTGCCGCTCGTCGTGTCCGGGTCAGAATCTACGCGCGTCGTTGACCATTTCGCGAGGAGCCATAGACATGCCGTTGAACCGCCGGAAGTTCCTGAAGAAGTCCGCTGTGACGGGTGCGGGGGTCGCGCTCGCGGGCGCTGCCGCGGCTCCGGCGGCGCAGGCTGTCGAGGCCGCGGGGAGCGGGAAGTCTCCGAAGCGGTATTCGCTGACGGTGCTGGGCACGACGGACCTGCACGGCCATGTCTTCAACTGGGACTACTTCAAGGACGCGGAGTACACGGACAAGGCGGGCAACGCGCAGGGTCTGGCGCGGATTTCGACGCTGGTGAACGAGATCCGCGAGGAGAAGGGCCGCTGCAACACGCTGCTTCTGGACGCGGGCGACACGATTCAGGGCACTCCGCTGACGTACTACTACGCGAAGGTGGACCCGATCACCGCCAAGGGCGGTCCGGTGCACCCGATGGCGCAGGCGATGAACGCGATCGGGTTCGACGCGGCGGCGCTCGGCAACCATGAGTTCAACTACGGCATCGAGACGCTGCGGAAGTTCGAGTCGCAGTGTCACTTCCCGCTGCTGGGTGCGAACGCGCTGGACGCGAAGACGCTGAAGCCGGCGTTCCCTCCGTACTTCATCAAGAAGTTCCATGTGGCGGGTGCCCCGCCGGTGAAGGTGGCTGTCCTCGGTCTGACGAACCCGGGTATCGCGATCTGGGACAAGGCGTATGTGCAGGGCAGGTTGACGTTCCCGGGTCTTGAGGAGCAGGCGGCGAAGTGGGTGCCGAAGCTGCGGTCGCTGGGGGCGGATGTCGTTGTCGTGTCGGCGCACTCGGGCTCGTCCGGTACGTCGTCGTACGGTGACCAGTTGCCGTATGTGGAGAATTCGGCGGCGCTGGTGGCGCAGCAGGTGCCGGGAATCGACGCGATTCTGGTGGGGCACGCACATGTGGAGATTCCCGAGCTGAAGGTCACCAACACGGCGACGGGGAAGACGGTGGTGCTGTCGGAGCCGTTGGCGTACGCGGAGCGGCTTTCCGTCTTCGACTTCGAGCTGGTCTTCGAGAAGGGGAGGTGGCAGGTCGAGTCGGTGGCGGCGTCGGTCCGCAACTCGAACTCGGTGGCGGACGACCCGAAGATCACCAGGCTGCTGAAGGACGAGCACGACGTGGTCGTGGCGTATGTCAACCAGGTGGTGGGCGGGGCGACCGAGACGCTGACGACGGTCGAGGCGCGGTACAAGGACGCCCCGATCATCGACCTGATCACCAAGGTGCAGGAGGACGTGGTCAAGGCGGCTCTCGTGGGCAGCGAGTACGCGTCGTTGCCGGTGATCGCGCAGGCGTCGCCGTTCTCGCGTACGTCGGAGATTCCGGCCGGGGAGGTGACGATCCGGGATCTGTCGAGTCTGTATGTGTACGACAACACGCTGGTCGCGAAGGTGCTGACGGGCGCGCAGGTGCGGGCGTACCTGGAGTACTCGGCGGAGTATTTCGTCCGGACGGCGGCTGACGCGGCGGTCGATGTGGAGGCGCTGACCAATGCGGGGGGCCGCCCGGACTACAACTACGACTATGTGTCGGGCTTCCACTACGAGATCGACATCGCCCAGGCGGCGGGTTCGCGGATCAAGAACCTGACGTATGGCGGTGCCGCGCTGGATGATGCCCAGCGGTTCGTGCTGGCGGTGAACAACTACCGTGCCAATGGTGGCGGTGCCTTCCCGCATGTCGCTTCCGCCACCGAGGTGTGGTCGGAGTCGACGGAGATCCGTACCCGGATCGCCGAGTGGGTGACGGCGAAGGGCACGCTCGACCCGAAGGAGTTCGCCTCGGTGGACTGGAAGCTGACGCGGAACGGCACGCCGGTTTTCTAGAGGGCCTGTTTTTCTAGAGGGCCTGTTCTTCTAGACGGCCTGTTTTTCTAGACGGCCTGTTTTGCTAGACGGCCTGTTTTCTAGAGGGCCAGCAGGGTTACGTCCACGGCGTCGGCGATGGCTTTCGCGCCGGCGTCGTTGACGTGGAGGCCGTCGCCCGCGTTGAAGTCGTCGCGGATCCGGTCGGGTTGGTCCGGGTCGGCGACGGCGGCCGCTGCGTCGACGATCGCGTCGAAGGGGTGGTGGCCGCCGAGCAGCCAGGCGTTGACCTCGCGGCGTACGGTCTGGCCCGTCTCGCTGTCGTAGCCCTCGTGGACGGTGCCGCGGTAGGGGCCGATGGTGGAGCCGATGACGGTGAGTCCGGCGCCGTGGAGGCGGTCGGCGAGGGCGGTGAGGGCGGCGGTGAAGTCCTCGGCGGTGGGGAGTGTGCCGGGTTCGGGGTGGGAGGTGAATCCGGGCAGGCCGAGGTCGTTGAGCCCGATGTGGATCAGGACGTGGCTGACGCCGGGCACCTGGAGGACGTCGCGTTCCACCCGGGCGAGCAGGTGCTCGCCGATCTCGTCGGTGAGCAGGCGGTTTCCGGAGATGCCTGGTTGACTGTCCAGCCGCGGCTGAGGCGGCGGCTGAGCTGGGCGGGGAAGCTTCGGTCGGTGCCGGGTGTGGTGAACGCGCCCTCGATCCAGGAGTCTTTGAAGGCGACGGCGATCCGGGTGTCGTACGGTGCGAGGACGTCGATCCCGGTGAGGAAGTGACCGATCGTCAGTTCCTCGGCGTCCCTCAGGACTTCGGCGCCGAGCCGGTCGCCGGGGACGGCGTATCCGATGTCGTACGGCACGGCGGAGTAGGTCGTCAGCCCCGTGTTCCCGGGCAGATGGAGGCTGAGGACGAGCTCCTCCCCGCGCCGACGGCCCGCTCGACCGCATCACTGACGATCTCCTCGCCGACGGGAATCGTGGCGTTCGTGGCGCCCGCGAAGAGCAGCGGGGTGTCCGTCGAGGTGTCGATGCCGCTGCCCTCGGTGCGGCAGGCGATGTGTGCCCCGGCTATCTCCAGGGGTTCTTTCCCGTAGCGGTTGCTGAGCCGCACTCGGAAGGCCTCGCCCGGGCCGGCCAGTCGTACGGCTTGTCGGACGGTCTGGTCGGTGAAGCCGCGGGGTTCGAAGAGGTGGAACGTCTCGTACGGGTTGATGACGGCGGAACGTTGCGCGGCGATCCATGTGGTGGTCATGCCGGGCCCAACGCGACCGCCGTAGGGCTTCTTCCTGGCTTGCCGTTTCCCTACCTTCCCTCGACGAGGGGGGTGAGTGTCCGGGTGGTGTGGCGGGCCTGCGGAACCTCGGGGGGCTGCTGGAGTCCGAAGGTGGTGAAGGCGGTTCTTCCCGGGAGCGGGTAGGGGTCTTTGCCGGTGAGGGAGTTGAGGATGGTGGCGCTGCGCCAGGCGGCGAGGCCGAGGTCGGGGGCGCCGACGCCGTGGGTGTGGAGTTCGGCGTTCTGGACGTGGACGTGGCCGGTGACGGAGGGGTCGAGGACGAGACGGAACTGGTCGTCGATGCGGGGGCGTTCGGAGCTGTCGCGGCGCAGGTAGGGGTCGAGTCCGGCGAGGATCTGGCCGAGGGGGCGTTCGCGGTAGCCGGTGGCGAGGACGACGGCGTCGGTGGTGAGGCGGGAGCGGACGCCTTGCTGGCCGTGTTCGAGGTGGAGTTCGACTTTGCTGGTGGCGACGCGTCCGGCGGTGCGGACGGTGACGGCGGGGGTGAGGACGGCGTCGGGCCAGCCGCCGTGCAGGGTGCGGCGGTAGAGCTCGTCGTGGATAGCGGCGATGGTGTCGGCGTCGATGCCTTTGTGGAGTTGCCATTGGGCGGCGACGAGCCGGTCGCGGACGGGTTCGGTGAGGTGGTGGAAGTAGCGGGTGTAGTCGGGGGTGAAGTGCTCGAGGCCGAGCTTGGAGTACTCCATGGGGGCGAAGGCTTCGGTGCGGGCGAGCCAGTGGATCTTCTCGCGTCCGGTGGGCCGGTTGCGCAGGAGGTCCAGGAAGACTTCGGCGCCGGATTGTCCCGCGCCGATGACGGTGATGTGTTCGGCGGTGAGGAACTGCTCGCGGTGCTTGAGGTAGTCCGCGGCGTGGATGACGGGCACGCCGGGGGCTTCGACGAGGGGTTTGAGGGGTTCGGGGATGTGGGGGGCGGTGCCGACGCCGAGGACGATGTTGCGGGTGTAGGAGCGGCCGAGGGCTTCGGCTTCGCCGCCGGTGTCGAGTTGGGTGAAGTCGACTTCGAACAGGGCGCGTTCGGGGTTCCAGCGGACGGCGTCGACCTGGTGGCCGAAGTGGAGGCCGGGGATGTTGTCGGCGACCCAGCGGCAGTAGGCGTCGTATTCGGTGCGCTGGATGTGGAAGCGCTCGGCGAAGTAGAAGGGGAAGAGGCGTTCGCGGGCCTTGAGGTAGTTGAGGAACGACCAGGGGCTGGTGGGGTCGGCGAGGGTCACCAGGTCGGCGAGGAAGGGGACTTGGAGGGTGGCGCCGTCGATGAGGAGGCCGGGGTGCCAGTCGAAGCCGGGGCGTTGTTCGTAGAAGACGGTGTCGAGTTCGGCGAGGGGGTGGGCGAGGGCGGCGAGGGAGAGGTTGAAGGGGCCGATGCCGATGCCCACCAGGTCGCGGGGTGCTTCGGCGGCGGGGCGTGGCGGGTGGGGCGTCGGGCTCATTGGGGGGTGTGTCCTTCCACCAGTTTCAGGAGCGTGGCCAGGTCGCCCGGCCGGGTGTGGGGATTGAGGAGGGTGGCTTTGAGCCAGAGGCGGCCGTCGAGGGCGGCGCGGCCGAGGATGGCGCGGCCTTCGGTGAGGAGGCTGCGGCGTACGGCGGCGACGGCGTCGTCGGTGGCCCCGGCGGGCCGGAACAGGACGGTGCTGATGACCGGCCGGTCGTAGAGTTCGAAGCCGGGGTGGGCAGCTATGAGGTCGGCCAACTCCTGGGCTCGGGCGCAGACTTGGTCGACGAGGGCGCCGAGCCCGGCTCGTCCCAGTGTTTTGAGGGTGACGGCGATTTTGAGGATGTCGGGGCGCCGGCTGGTGCGCAGGGAGCGGCCGAGGAGGTCGGGCAGGCCTGCCTCGGTGTCGTCGTCGGCGTTGAGGTAGTCGGCGCGGTGGGCCAATACGGCGAGGTCGCGCGAGTCCTTTACGGCGAGCAGGCCGGCGGCGACCGGCTGCCAGCCGAGTTTGTGCAGGTCGAGGGTGACGGTGTGGGCGCGGTCGAGTCCGTCGAGTTTGGGCCGGTGCCGGTCGCTGAAGAGGAGGCCTCCGCCGTAGGCGGCGTCGATGTGGAGGCGGGCGCCGTGGGTGGCGCACAGGTCGGCGATCTCGGGCAGCGGGTCGATGAGTCCGGCGTCGGTGGTGCCGGCGGTGGCGGCCACCAGGAAGGGGCCCCGCATCTGAGTGAGGGCTTCGTCGAGGGCGGCCGGGTCCATCGTTGCGTTGGGGGCGGGTACGACGATCGGCTCGGGCAGGCCCAGCAGCCAGGCGGCGCGGGGCAGCGAGTGGTGGGCGCCTGCTCCGCAGACGAGTCGTACGCCGCCGTGTGCTTCCCGGGCGAGGAGGAGGGCGAGCAGGTTGGACTCGGTGCCGCCGGTGGTGACGACAGCGTCCGCCGCGTGCAGTTCCCTGGCCAGGGCGTTGGTGACGAGTGCCTCCAGCTCCGAGGCGGCCGGTGCCTGGTCCCATGAGTCCATCGACGGGTTGAGGACGGTGGCGGCGAGGTCGGCGGCGGTGGCGACGGCGAGGGGCGGGCAGTGCAGGTGGGCGGCGCACAGGGGGTCGGCGGGGTCGGCGGCGCCTTCGGCGAGGGCGCGGACAAGGGTGTGCAGGGCGTTGTCGGCACCCTGCACGGGCAGTACATCGCCGACCGCGTCCCGCACCCGCTGAGCCACCGCCTCGGGTCCCCCTGCGGGCAGCGGTCCCCCGCGCGCCGCGCCACCCTGCCGCAGTGCGTCGAGGACGGTGTCGAGCAACGGCCGCAGGGCGTCGGAGCCTTCGGGACCTGAGGCGAGTGGCGGCGTGCTCATGGGTGTCCTCCGGTGGGCGCGCGGCAGGGGGTCAAGCGTGTACGCGGTTGGGGTCGGCGCGCTCGCCAAAGACAACGATTCGCCCCCGAAAGGGGGTACTGCCGCCCGGAGGAAATGTGGGGGGGAGGGTGGGGGTGCTAAGAGGCGTTTCTCGCCTCCGCCGCCCCTACCCTTCCCGTCCTTGGGGCTCCGCCTCCGAACCCCCGCTCCTTAAACGCCGGAGGGGCTGAGTTATCCCTCCGTTATCCCTCCCGCACGCTCAATGCCCTCCCCAGGTCGTCGAGTTGGTCGGCGAGTTTGCGGCGCAGGGCCGGGATGGGGTCGGCGTCGCGCAGGCAGGTCTCACCGAGGGCGAGGGTTGCGGCGGAGACGGCGTGGACGGGGAAGGCCCAGCGGCCGGCGGCTTCGGCGATGGCGGGTCCGCGGCGGGCGGCGACGGCCACGGCGTCGGACCAGTACCGCTCGACGTACTCCCTTACCAGGTCGGCCTGTTCGGGCTGCCAGAAGCCCTGGGCGGTGGCGGTGAAGAGGTAGTTGGACAGCTCGTCGGAGCCGAACATCTCCTCCCAGGCGTGCCGCTTGGCCTCGGGGTCGGGCAGGGCGGCGCGGCAGCGGGCGGCGCCTTCCTGTCCGGTGGCGCTGGGGTCCTGGACGAGTTCGGCGTCGATGACGGCGTCGTCGACGGCGCCGAGGACGGCGAGCCGGCCGAGGATGCGCCAGCGCAGCTCGGGGTCGAGTTCGGGTCCGCCGGGGACGGTGCCTTCGGAGAACCAGGCGCTGATGGTGTCGGGGTGGGCTGCGACGTCGATGTAGTGGCGTACGGCGGTCAGCCGCAGGCCGGGGTGGGAGCCGTCCTCGGTGCGGCGGATGAGGTCGCGGCACAGGTCGGTGAGGGTGGCGAGGGCGGTCGGGCGGTCCTGGGGCGACAGGTAGCGGTCGGCGACGTGGGCGGACGCGAAAGACAGGACGCCCTGGACGAGGGCGAGGTCACTCTCGTGCGGGAGGTGGGCGCGGGCGGCCTCGATGTAGGCCATGGGGGGCAGTTCACCGTCGCGTACGGCGTCGCGCAGGGAGTTCCAGACGACGGCGCGGGTGAGCGGATCGGGCAGGCCGGACAGGGCTGTGCGGACCGTGTGGAAGGACTCCGCGTCGAAGCGGACCTTGGCGTAGGACAGGTCGCCGTCGTTGAGGAGGAGCAGGGCGGGGCGCTTGCCGATGGCGGCCGGTTCGGTCTGCGGGACGTCGAGGTCGAGGCGTTCGCGGAGGGTGAGGCCGCTGCCGTCGGTGAGGTCGCGGTCGTAGAGGCCGACGGCGATGCGGTGCGGGCGGCTGCCCCGGTGCTCGACGGTGAGGGTGTGGGTGCCGTCGGCGGCGGCGACGGTGGGGATGAGCGTGTCGACGCCGGTGGTGCGCAGCCAGGCCTCGGCCCAGGCGTGTACGTCGCGTTCGGTGGCCGCGGCGAGGGAGTCGAGGAAGTCGCCGAGGGTGGCGTTGGCGAACTTGTGGCGGGCGAAGTGGGTGTTGATGCCGTCGAGGAAGTCCTTCTCGCCGAGCCAGGTCACCAGCTGCCGGAGTGCGGAGGCACCCTTGGCGTAGGAGATGCCGTCGAAGTTGAGCATGGCGGAGGCGGTGTCGGGGACGGCGTCCGGGTCGGGGGCGACGGCGTGGGTGGAGGGGCGCTGGTCGGCGTCGTAGCCCCAGGACTTGCGGGCGACGCCGAAGTCGGTCCAGGTGTCGGTGAAGCGGGTCGCTTCGGTGAGGGTCTGGTAGCCCATGTACTCGGCGAAGGACTCGTTCAGCCAGATGTCGTCCCACCAGCGCAGGGTGACGAGGTCGCCGAACCACATGTGGGCCATCTCGTGGGCGATGACCATGGCGCGGGTCTGCCGCTCGGTGTCGGTGACGGCGGAGCGGTAGATGAACTCGTCGCGGAAGGTGACCAGGCCGGGGTTCTCCATGGCGCCGGCGTTGAACTCGGGGACGAAGGCCTGGTCGTAGGAGTCGAAGGGGTAGGGCTCCTCGAACTTCTCGTGGTAGCGGTCGAAGCAGGCGCGGGTGACGCCGAGGATCTCGTCGGCGTCGGCGTCCAGGTGGGGCGCGAGCGAGCGGCGGCAGTGGATGCCGAAGGGCAGGCCGCGGTGTTCGGTGCGTACGGAGTGCCAGGGACCGGCTGCGACGGCGACGAGGTAGGTGGAGATCAGCGGGGTGGGGGCGGCCTGCCACTTGCCGTCGCCGAGGTGTTCGGTGACGCCGTTGGCGAGGACGGTCCAGCCGTCGGGGGCGGTGACGGTCAGCTCGAAGACGGCCTTGAGGTCGGGCTGGTCGAAGGCGGCGAAGACGCGCTGGACGTCTTCCATGAACAGCTGGGTGTAGAGGTAGCTCTCGCCGTCGGTGGGGTCGGTGAAGCGGTGCATGCCCTCGCCGGTGCGGGAGTAGCGCATGGCGGCGTCGACGCGCAGCTCGTGCTCGCCCGCGGTCAGGCCCTTGAGTGGCAGCCGGTTCTCGACGAGGGTCTCGGGGTCGAGGGGCTGCCCGTCGAGGGTGACGGAGCGCAGCTCGGCGGGCTTCAGCTCGACGAAGGTGTCCGCGTCGGCGCGGGCGGTGAAGCGGATGACGGTCAGGGAGTCGAAGGTCTCGTCCCCGCGGGTCAGGTCGAGTGCGATCCCGTAGTGGTGGACGTCGAGGAGCTGGGCACGGGTCTGCGCTTCGTCGCGCGTCAGTACGGACATGGGGACATGCTGCCTGATGCCTCCGACCAGGCACAGAGGCCGCCGGAGATGAACCTTATGTGCGGCCCTGCTCCAGCTTGCCGTGGCGTGGCTCGCGCTGGAGGGGGACGCGGGTGTCGGGGTGCGGCAGGCCGGGGTCGGGCGGGGCGGGTTCCTTGATCTGGGCGCGCAGTGCGCGCAGCTCCCGTTCGAGTGCCTGGTGGCGCTGGTAGGCGTCGTAAAGGTAGCGGACCTTGGTGCGCAGCGCCCAGGGTTCGACGGGTTTCATGACGAGGTCGGCGACGCCGAGGCCGTAGGCGATGGAGGTGAGTTCGGCGTCCGGGCCGAAGCCGGTGAGCAGGATGATCGGGATGCGCTGGGTCTGCTCCAGGCGCCGCATGTAGCGCACGACGTCGAGGCCGCTGACGCCGGGCATGCGCACGTCCAGGAGGAGCAGCCCGACCTGGCCGCGCAGGACCTCCTTGAGCGCGCCGTCCCCGCTGGTCGCCCGCGCCACCCGGTGGCCGAGCGGGGCCAGGGCGTTCTCCAGGGCGTACAGCGTGTCCTCATGGTCGTCGACGATGAGGATCTTGGCGTCCGATGGCATGGCCCGGCGTCCCCTCGTTTGGACATTCCAGCTTATGCCCGCACGGACCCACTTCTGTGCCCGTGATGTGACTGCGCGTGCCCGACAGGTGCGCTCAGCTTGTGCCCGACAAGGTGTGCTCAGCGCAGGATGCACGCTGGGACCACCCGGTGTCACTCCCTCGTATCGGCCGTGCCGTTGCCCGCGTCGTCCGCGATGCGCTCGTGGTGGCGGATGACCTCGGCGATGATGAAATTCAGCAACTTCTCGGCGAAGGCCGGATCCAGTTTGGCGCTCTCGGCGAGCCGGCGCAGGCGGGCGATCTGGTGGGCCTCGCGGGCCGGGTCGGCGGGCGGCAGCTGGTGCGCGGCCTTGAGATGACCGACCTGCTGGGTGCATTTGAAGCGCTCGGCGAGCATGTGGACGACGGCGGCGTCGATGTTGTCGATGCTGTCGCGCAGCCGGGCGAGTTCGGCGGTGACGGCGGGATCGGCTTCCTGGGGCGTGCTCGTGGTCATGAGGTCCCACCCTACGTGGCGTGCGGGCGGTCGATCATGGGCGGATCGTCGGGGTCCGGTATTCGGTCGCTCCAGCCGCCGGGGACGGTGCGGCCCTGCTGTTCCCGGAAGCGGACGGGCGCGGTGCCGACGCGGCGGGTGAACAGTCGGGAGAAGTAGGCGGGGTCGTCGTAGCCGACGCGGCGGGCGACGGCGGCGACGGGGAGTTCGGTGGCGGCGAGGAGTTCCTTGGCGCGGCCGAGACGGATGCCGAGGAGGTAGTCCTTGGGGCTGCAGCCGGCGCCGCGGCGGACGGCGGTGCGCAGTTGTGCGGGGGTCATGCCGTGCCGGGCCGCGTGGTCGGCGACGGACATCGTCTTGAAGGCGTCGCGGGCGAGGGCCTGGAGTACTTCGTCGCCGTCGGGGGCGAGGTCGGCGCGGGCGCGGCGCAGGGCGACGAGGAGTTCGTGGACGGCGGCGCCGGTCTCCACCTCCAGCAGGGGGTTGCCGCGGCGGGCGGCGCGGGCGATGCGGCCGACGACTGAGCGGGCGGCGGCCGCGTCGGCCAGGGGAACCACGGGCCGGCCGGGTTCGATGTAGCCGAGTTCGGTGTACGTCGCCGTCGCGGGCCCGGTGAAGTCGACGAAGCACTCGTCCCAGCTCGGGTCGGGCCCGTAGTGGTGCGGTGTGCCGGGGGTGAGCCAGATCAGGGCGGGCGCGGTGACGGGGTGGCGGTGACCGTCGGGGGTGCGGTACCAGCCGCTGCCCGCGCTGATCACGACGGCCACATGGTGATCGAGGGTGCGGGGCCCGACGACGGGCAGTTCGCCGTACTGGAGGCCGACTCCGAGGCAGGCGAGGCCGAGCCGGAGGTGGGCGGGCCCGGGGGTGAAATAGCGCATCCAGGTGTGGTACATCCGCTTCCTCCCGCCCGGCCGGTCCCCTCTTGCGTCCAATCAGCGACGATCTTTGTCCATGGACGCGGCTGCCGCCAGGGGGTGATCGTGTGGCCATGAGCGAGTTCACGGTGGGGGACACGGATTTCCTGCTGGACGGCCGGCCGGTGCGGCTGCTGTCCGGCGCGCTGCACTACTTCCGGGTGCGCGAGGAGCAGTGGGCGCACCGGCTGGGGATGCTGCGGGCGATGGGGCTCAACTGTGTGGAGACGTACGTTCCGTGGAATCTCCACGAGCCGCGTCCGGGTGACTTCCGGGACGTACGGCAGCTGGGCCGTTTTCTGGACGCGGTCGGGGAGGCGGGGCTGTGGGCGATCGTACGCCCGGGCCCGTACATCTGCGCGGAGTGGGACAACGGCGGGCTTCCGCACTGGCTGACGGGCAGGCCGCGGACCCGTGACGAGGAGTATCTGCGGCACGTGGAGCGCTGGTTCCATCAGCTGCTGCCGCAGATCGTGGCGCGGCAGATCGACCGCGGCGGGCCCGTGCTGATGGTGCAGGTGGAGAACGAGTACGGGAGCTACGGCTGCGACCAGGTGTATCTGCGCCGGCTGGCCGATCTGCTGCGCGCCGAGGGGGTGAGTGTTCCGCTGTTCACCTCGGACGGCCCCGAGGACCACATGCTGACCGGCGGCTCGGTTCCGGGCGTGCTGGCGACCGCCAACTTCGGCTCCCACGCGCGTGAGGCGTTCGAGACGCTGCGCCGGCACCGCGGCGAGGGCCCACTGATGTGCATGGAGTTCTGGTGCGGCTGGTTCGACCACTGGGGCGCCGAACACGTCGTACGCGATCCGCGGGACGCGGCGGACGCGCTGCGGGAGATCCTGGAGTGCGGGGCGTCGGTCAACGTCTACATGGCGCACGGGGGCACCAACTTCGGGGGCTGGGCCGGCGCCAACCGGGGCGGCGGCGCGCTGCACGAGGGCCCGCTGGAGCCGGACGTCACCTCCTACGACTACGACGCGCCGATCGACGAACTCGGGCGCCCCACCG
Organism: Streptomyces sp. NPDC048415; assembly: GCF_040651675.1. Taxonomy (NCBI): domain Bacteria; kingdom Bacillati; phylum Actinomycetota; class Actinomycetes; order Kitasatosporales; family Streptomycetaceae; genus Streptomyces; species Streptomyces sp. NPDC048415. Next base: position 16,720 of record NZ_JBEZKJ010000089.1, read on the forward strand.
AGAAGTTCTGGCGCTTCCGGGAGATCCTCGCCGCGTACGCGGACGGACCGCTGCCCGACGTACCCCCCGCGCCCGCCCCGCTCGGGGCATCGGCATCGGTCAGTCTTCCGCAGTGGGCCTCCCTGGACGCCGTACTGGAGACGCTCGGCGGTCCCGAGGCCGAGTACCCCGTGCCGCCCACCTTCGAGGAGCTGGATGTGGACCGGGGCCTGGTCAGGTACGAGGTGACCGTGCCCGGCCCCCGGCAGCCGTACCCGCTGACGCTGCGCGGGCTGCGGGATCTCGCGGTGGTGTACGTCGACGGGGTGGCGGCCGGGGTGCTGACCGAGGAGGACGCGCAGCTGAAGGAGCCCGTCGCCGGGCACGCGCGCGTGGAGCTGTGGGTGGAGTCGCTGGGGAGGGTCAACTACGGGCCGCGCACCGGCGAGCCGAAGGGCATCACCGGAGGTGTGCTGCACGAGCGGCAGTATCTGCACGGGGTGCGGGCGCGCGGCCTGCGGCTGGACGCGCTGGACGACGTCTCGGGTGTCGCCTTCGGCGCGCTCCCCGGGACGGGCGCCCCCGGCCTCTACCGCGGCACCGTGGAGGTGCGCGGCGCCGGGGACGCCCTTCTCGAACTCCCGGGCTGGACTCGGGGGTTCGTGTGGATCAACGGGTTCAATCTCGGACGCTACTGGTCCATGGGCCCCCAGCGCTCGCTGTACGTCCCCGGGCCGGTCCTGCGTGAGGGAGTGAACGAGGTGTGGGTGCTGGAGCTTCAGGAGGCCTCGGGCATCTCGGTCACCTCGGTCACCTCGAAGGCGTCCAGCGTGAACTCCGCCGTGCCGTCGTCCCCGGTCTTGCGCAGCCCGACCCAGGCCTCGCCCTCGGCGGGTGCGGTGAACTCGTAGGTCAGTTCGGCCGGTTCGGTCGCCACCGGCAGCGACGCGCGGGCGAGTTCGCTCGTGCTCGCGCCCTGGTCGACGGCGGTGATCCAGGCGTACTGCCCGGCCTTCTCGTTCTCGTAGCGGAAGGTGACCCGGTAGCGGCGTCCCGGCCGGAAGCGGACCGTGTGCGGCACGGTCCGGTAGACCAGGCCGTCGTTCTCACCGCGTGACTTCAGTGACTCGAAGCCGTCAACGACGTCGTCGATCGCCTTGCCGTTCCAGCCGCGCTGGGTGAACGGCGCGTGCCGCTGGGCGATATGGGTGCGCGGGTCGGTGGCACCGCCCGCGTCGCCCTTCACGAAAGGGCCCCAGCCCTGCGGGACGTGCTCGAAGTCCTCGAAGACAAGGGTTCCTTGTTTGGTGGTACGTGGTGCCGGTACGACCCGCACGTTGTCGAAACGCACGCGCGCGTGCCCGGCGTCGGCGCGCAGGGTGAGGTCGACGGGGCCGCCGCCCTCGGGCACGGTGAAGTAGGTGAACATCCGCTGGAAGCGGGTGCCGTGCTTGCGGTCGGCGGCGACGTAGTTGCCCGCGGTGGACGTCTCGGTCCAGTTGACGGCCGTGACACCGTCGGCGGTACGGACCTGGAGGGACGCCTTGCGGGTGTCGTCCGCGCTCTCGCCCACCTCGACCTGCACGGACGCGGCGTACGGGCATGGCCTGAGGCGGGTGAGCCGCTGGGACACGGTGGTGGCGCCACCGGAGGCGATCACCAGCTCGTAGTCGCCGAGGTCGCTGATCCGGACGGCGGCGGGACCGCTGACCGTCCAGCCCCTCAGCGAACCGGAGTGGAAGCCGGGGTCGTGCAGCGGGGTGGCCTGGCCCCAGGCGGGGGCGGGGGCGTCGGCGACGCGGGTGCGGTAGAGGACGTACGGCTGCTTGGCCGTGGCGTCGAGGGTGATCTCCCCGGCCCGCACGGGGACGTACTTCAGGAACACCCGGCCCTGATCGGTGAGCCGGTAGAGGGCGACCCGGGAGAGGCCTTCCCAGCCGCGCGGAAGCCGCCAACTGCTTCGGCCACCGGCCGGGTTGTAGTGGTAGAGCTTCGTGGGCTTCTTGGGCTCCCAGGGCAGGAGATAGCGGCCGTCGTCGTAGACGAGTCGGCCGTCGGTGGTGATGCGGCGGGTGCCGTCGGCATCGGAGACGGACGTAGGCCCGTCGAAGGTGATCTCGTGCTCGCCCCATGTCCTGATCGGGTAGGCCTGGAGATACTTGGCGGGCAGGGAGTGGGTCCAGATCAGGTCGTGGAAGGCGTTCCAGTCGGTCTTGCCGGTCCAGCCCTCGAAGTTGCCCATGCGGGCGATGCCCAGCAGGGTGGGCCACTTGTCGGCGAAGACGTCCTTCTGGTGGTTGCGGATGAAGCGGATCAGCCGGGAGTTGATGCCGCGGGAGGTGTCGGGGCCGTAGTCCGTCTCGGTCGCCCAGTGGGACCACAGGCAGGAGCGCTCCAGGCCGTGACCCCACTCGGAGGTGACGTGCCAGCCCTGTTCGCGCAGGGCGCGCTGGAGGCGGTCGGAGGTCCAGCCGGACTCGCGGAAGACGTCGATGTAGAGGGAGTTCAGGGCCGGGTCGGTCTCCGCTCGCAGATCGGCGAAGCGTTTGATGATGCCGCCGGAGACGAGGTCGCGGCGCTGGTCGATGCGATAGCTCTGGTCCAGCCAGTCCCACTGTTCGTTCGTCTTGTCGACGAGGGTCTCGGAGAAGGCGTGGGCGACGGGGTAGGACTCGGTGGCGTTGACATGGACGGCGAAGTCGCTGTTCCACTTCTTGCCCTCCCGGACCAGGGTGTTGAGGTCGTCGAGGCCACCGGCGCGCTTGTTGTGGTTGCCCGCGTAGTCGGGGTGCGCGGAGTCGTGGCCCTCGGACTGGTAGCCCTTCAGCAGGGTGAACTGCCGCAGCCCGTCGGTCGCCAGGGAGATCCGCTTGACGTTGTCGAGGGTGGTGAGGAACGGGTTGGTGGCCTGCGAGGCGAAGTTGAAGGGGATGTGCGGGACGACGCGCAGATACGTCTCGTCGGCGCCGAGCGGAGTGACCATGATGTCGCGGAAGGCGATCGCCGCGTCCTGCCAGTCGATCACGCCGTCGCCGTTGCGGTCGCCGGTGACGATCACGGTGGCGTACGGGAGGGGCTCGGTGTCGGTCGCGGTCGCGGCGCGGTGGGTCCACTGGCCGGGGCAGAGCTGGGCCTTGACGTAGCCGTCCTTGCGGACGGTCTGGCGCCAGAGCCTGCCGTTCTCCCACGAACTGGTGCTGTCGGGCTTGTCGTAGACGGTGTTGGTCTCCACGGCGCCCGCGAGTCCATGGTGCGCGACGACGGCGTACGCGCATCCGGTGGCCGCCTCCGCCGGGCTGTCCGCGGTCGGAGTGACCAGGGTGTCGCCGCTCTTGGACTTGTCCAGCTGGATGCGGGCGGCGAGGAGTTGGGCGCCGGGCTGGTCGCTGCGGACGCAGAGGAAGGCGAGGCTGGGGATGCGGAGGGTGCCGACGGGGAGGGCGGCGGTGTCGGCGATGTCCGTGACGCGCCAGTCGACTTGACGGTCCGACACCTTGATCTCGACGTCGATCGTGGTGCCGCCGTCGAAGGTGAGGCGGTACGTGGCCGAGGCGTCGGCCGCCGTGGCGGTGACCGTCGGGATGCGCTCGGTGCCGTCGATCAGGACGGAGGTGATCTCGTCCTCCTGGCCGTGCAGGACGGCGCCGCTGGCGCGGTCGGTGTAGGAGACGATCCGCGGGAAGGCGGCGGCGACCCGGACTTCCAGGGCGCCGGAGCGGAGGGTGATGTCGTCGCCGGGGGCCGCCGAGGCCGCGCCGGGCGTGCCGAGCGGGGCGCCTATCCCGGCCGCGGCTCCCGCCACGACGACGGCACGACGACTGGGGGCGAACGTGTCTGAGGGCTGCAAGGCTCTCCTCCTGGGGGCGACGTTCCGGGGCGCCAGCGTGCGACGCGTGGGGTCGGCGTGCCCATGGACAAAGGAGGGAGAGCAGTTGGACTAACGGCCGTCAGACTTTCAGCACCTTGTGGACGTGCACGTCCTGATGGCCGCCGGGAATGCCCTCCGTGCGGCCCGTCTCGCGGTAGCCGTGCCGGCGACAGAAGTCGGGAGCCCGGAGTGAACGACGAGACGATCATCTCGGTGCGGCCGCGGCGGGCGCTCTCCTCCTCGGCCGCCTCCAGCAGCTTGCTGCCCCAGCCCGCGTGCCGCTGGTCCTCGCGCACCCACAGCATGTCGACGGCGCAGCAGCTGCCCCGGACCCAGGCGGTGAGTCCGCCGACGAGTTCACCGGCGGTGTCGGTCACCCGGACCGAGAGCGGGGCCGGTTCGCCCGCGCCGGTCGCCGCCGCGTTGAACGCGGTGAGCTCGTCGTCGAGCCGTTGCTCGAGCAGGGCGTCCTTGGCGCCGATCTCCAACGGTGCGCTGGGCTGTTGTCCGGTAGGCATGGCGCCGAGTGTGCCAACGCGCGGATTCATCGCCGAGCCCCTTACCCACCGCCGGTCGCCTGTCCCGGGACCACGGTGACAGGGCGCCCGCGACGGGGATCGCGGACGCCCGCACCGTGACGCGTACGACTACAGCCCTGCCGCCGCCCGGGCTATGTCGGCCGCGAACGTAGAGACCTCGCTGTACACGCCGGGATAGCCGGCCTCCGCGCAGCCCTGGCCCCAGCTGACGATGCCGACCTGGATGTACGCACCGGTGTCGTCCTTGCGGAACATGGGCCCGCCGGAGTCGCCCTGACAGGTGTCGACCCCGCCCTGTGCGACGAATCCGGCGCATATCTCGTCACCGGGGACGAGATCTGCGCCGTACGCCTGCTGGCAGGTGGCGTCGTCGACGAAGGGGACGGTGGCCTTGCGCAGATAGCGCTGCTGGCCGCCGCCCTCGCGGGTGGCGCCCCAGCCGGCGACGGTGAAGTTCCCGTTGTTGTACGCGGTGGTCGTGGCGATCTTCAGGGTGGGCTGCTCGATCGGCTTGGCGAGCTTGATGAGGGCCCAGTCCTTGCCCTTGCCGGTGTAGCCGGGCGCCTGGAGCACCTTCGTCGACTTGACCTTGATCGCGCTGCTGCTCTGCAGGTCGACGACGCCGGCGGTGGCGGTGATGGAGGTGTTGGTGCCCGAACCGTCCACACAGTGCGCGGCGGTCAGGACGATGCTCTTGGTGTACAGGGCGCCGCCGCATCCCATGGACAGACGCACCATGAACGGGAACTCGCCCTGCGCGGCGCGCGTCCCGCCGACGACGGGCGTGGGCGCGGCCTGCGCGGACAGCGGCTGGAGGGACACGGCGGCGAGCGCGACCGCACCGACCGCCAGCACTCTTCTGATGACGCGGAACTTCTTGGGAGACTTCAACGTGCTTCCTTTCGTGGGGGGTTGAACGCAAGGCCGGGCGCACTGGCATGCACCTGCCAAGCTGGTGCGGATTATGAGGACCACCGCGCGGCCCGGGCAAGAGCCGCATTCCGGCCAGCCGCGCCGCCGCGCGCCCGCGCACCCCGCCGCCCGAAGCAACCCCGCTTAGAGTGGAAGGGAGTCCTGGCGTCTTCAGGGGGTGCGGACGTGGCGAACGGCGGACCGGTCGAGCACGGCTACCCGCATCTGGACACGGTGCGGGCGTCGATCACCGCGCTGTACAAGCGGCTGTCGTACGACACCATCCACACGTTCGCGACCAGCGTGGCCCCCGTCGACGTGGCCTTCGCCGACACCGACGACCTGCATCTGGGCGCACAGCGCGTGGCCCGCGAGATGGTGCGGCACTACCGGCTCCCCGACGCCCGGATGATCATCGGCTTCCGCGAGATGACCCACGCGGCCAACGTCGAACTCGCCGCGGGCCCCGAGTACTTCATCGAACTCAACGACCGCTTCCGCACCCACCGCAGGGACATCGGCGCCGCCCTCGCCCACGAGGTGATGCACGTCTACCTGCACCGCCTCGACCTCTCCTTCCCGGGCACCCGCGACAACGAGATCCTCACGGACACGGCCGCGACGTATCTCGGTGCCGGCTGGCTCCTCCTTGACGCCTACCGCGAGGACGCGGCGTCCTCACAGAAGCTCGGCTATCTCACGCCCGAGGAGTTCGGCTACGTCCTCGCCAAGCGCGCCCTCGTCTTCGGCGAGGACCCCTCGATCTGGTTCACCAGCCCACAGGCATACACCGCGTACACCAAGGGCATGGCGCAGGCACGCCGCGACGAACAGCAGCCCCCGCTGACCGCGGCCGGCTGGGCGGGCCGCCGCCGCTACGCGAAGGACCGCCGCTACGCCCAGGACCACCGCGTCCCCGGCCCCCAGCACGGCGTCCCCTACGCCTTCACCCCCGACAGCCAGGGCCCCCTGCGTGTCTCCTTCCCGTGCCCGACCTGCCAGCAGCGGATCGGGGTACCGGTACGCGGCCGGGTACGCGCACGCTGCGCGCTGTGCCGGACGGTGCTGGAGTGCGACACGTGAGCGCAGATTCAGCCCGTCCGGCGTTTGAGGACGAGCGTGAAGCGCGAAATGGGGGGGCGGGCCACCAAGGTACGGGCCCCCAAGGTAGGGGCCCCCGCTCGAGCGAAGCCGAGAGTGAGGGAGGGTAGGGGCGGAGGGGGCGAAAAACCTACGCTCCGTACACCGCCCCCGGAACCTCCGCCTCCGCCAGGAGCTTCAAGACGGCGTCCCCGGCCCCGGACGGAGTCCACCGCGCCCCCCTGTCCGCGCTGGGCCCCGCCCGCCACCCCTCCATCACGGTGATCCGCCCGCCCTCGGCCTCGAAGACCCGCCCGGTCACCCCGCCACTCCCGGCGGACCCCAGCCAGACCACCAGCGGAGAGACGTTCCCCGGCGCCATCGCGTCGAAGCCGGCCTCGGGCGGGCCCATGGTCTGCGCGAACGTCCGCTCGGTCATCCGTGTACGCGCCGCCGGAGCGACCGCGTTGACCTGGACCCCGTACCGCCCCATCTCCGCGGCGGCGACAAGCGTCAGCCCGACGATCCCGGCCTTTGCGGCGCTGTAGTTGCCCTGCCCGACCGACCCCAACAGTCCGGCACCACTACTGGTGTTGACGACCCGGGCACACGGCGTCCGGCCGGCCTTCGCCTCGGCCCGCCAGTACGCCGCCGCGTGCTTCAACGGCAGGAAGTGCCCCTTGAGGTGGACGCGCATCACGGCGTCCCAGTCCTCCTCGTCGAGATTGACGAGCATCCGGTCGCGCAGGAACCCGGCGTTGTTGACAAGGGTGTCGAGACGGCCGTACGTCGACAGGGCGGTGTGGACGAGGGACGCGGCGCCCTGGGTCGTCGCGATGTCGCCGCCGTGGGCCACCGCTTCGCCGCCCGCCGCGCGGATCTCCTCGACCACCCGCAGGGCCGGGCTGTCCGCTCCTGGCGTGCCGTCGAGTCCGACCCCGAGGTCGTTGACGACGACCCGGGCACCCTCGGCTGCGTACGCCAGCGCGTGCGCCCGGCCGAGCCCGCGGCCCGCGCCGGTGACGATCACGACGCGCCCCTCACACAGCAAGTGTGCGCTCATCTCACTTCTCCCTGTCGGTCCTTGTTGGCGGTCGCGGCGTCGAGAAAGGCGGGCCGCTCGCCGCCCCCGTGGACGAGGAGCGAGGCCCCGCTGATGTAGGCGGCGGCGTCGGAGGCGAGGAAGACGGCGGCTTCGCCGATGTCGGACGGCTGGGCGAGGCGGCCCAGCGGGACGGTTCGCGCGACCGCGGACATACCGTCCTCGCCGCCGTAGTGCAGGTGCGCCAGCTCGGTGCGGACCATGCCGACGACCAGGGTGTTGACCCGGATGTCCGGGGCCCATTCGACGGCCATCGAACGGGCCAGGTTCTCCAGCCCCGCCTTGGCCGCCCCATAGGCCGCCGAGCCGGGTGACGGCCGCGTCCCGCTCACGCTGCCGATCATCACGATGCAACCCTTGGTCCGCCTGAGGTGCTCGTACGCGGCGACGGAGGCGGTGAGCGGCGCGGTGAGGTTGAGCTCGATCACCCGCGCGTGCCGTGCGGCGTCCGCCTCCGCGAGCGGCCGGTAGGGGGCGCCGCCCGCGTTGTTGACCAGGACGTCGAGCCGGGGCAGCGCGTCGAAGAAGGCATGTACGGCGGCCGGGTCCCGCAGGTCGACGGAGACGAAGTCGACATCCCCCAGGGGCGCTTCGGGCGGTCTGCGCGCACAGACCACGACGTGCGCGCCGACCCGCGCGAACGCGCGAGCGATCCCGGCCCCGACCCCACGGGTGCCTCCCGTGACGACGACGGCCTTGCCTGCGAGATCCAGGTTGTCCACAGGGCCTCCCGCGCGGATGCAATCGCTGCTAGCTTCGAGATTGCCTAACAAACGTTTGGTGGAAAGGTAGCTGATGCGCCCATGGGTGTCTCCACCTCGTCCCCGGAAAAGGGGATTACGGTCGTCACGGTCGACTTCCCGCCGGTGAACGCGCTGCCGGTGCGCGGCTGGTTCGACCTGGCCGACACCGTCCGCGCGGCAGGCCGCGACCCCGCGATCGGCTGTGTCGTGCTGGCGGCCGAGGGGCGCGGTTTCAACGCGGGCGTCGACATCAAGGAGATGCAGCGCGACAGGCGGGGCCATCGCGCGCTCATCGGCGCCAACCGCGGCTGCTTCGAGGCCTTCGCCGCGGTGTACGAGTGCGAGGTGCCCGTCGTCGCGGCGGTGCACGGCTTCTGCCTGGGCGGCGGGATAGGACTCGCGGGCAACGCGGACGCGATCGTGGCGAGCGAGGACGCCACCTTCGGCCTGCCCGAGCTGGACCGCGGCGCGCTCGGCGCGGCAACACATCTGGCCCGCCTCGTCCCGCAGCACCTGATGCGCGCCCTGTACTACACCTCGCGCACCGCGACGGCGGCCGAGCTGCACGCGCACGGCTCGGTGTGGAGGGTCGTACGGCGTGCGGAACTGCGCGCTGCCGCCCTGGAGTTGGCCCACGAGATAGCCGCCAAGGACTCTCACCTCATCCGGCTCGCGAAGGCCGCGATCAACGGCATCGACCCCGTCGACGTGCGCCGCAGCTACCGCTTCGAGCAGGGCTTCACCTTCGAGGCCAATCTGAGCGGCGTGGCCGACCGCGTCCGCGACACCTTCGGCAAGGAGGCCGCCCAGTGAGCGACAAGACCATGTCGGTGCGGGAAGTTGTCGGGCGTCTGCGCAGCGGGATGACCCTCGGCATCGGCGGCTGGGGCTCGCGCCGCAAGCCGATGGCCCTGGTGAGAGCACTGCTCCGCTCCGAGATCACCGATCTCACCGTCGTCTCCTACGCCGGTCCGGACGTGGGTCTGCTGGCCGCCGCCGGACGGATACGCAGGCTCGTCACCGCCTTCGCGACCCTCGACTCGATCCCGCTCGAACCGCACTACCGCGCGGCACGCGAGCGTGGCGCCTTCGAGCTGACGGAGGTCGACGAGGCGATGTTCATGTGGGGGCTGCACGCCGCCGCCAACCGGCTGCCGTTCCTGCCCGTGCGGGCGGGCATCGGCTCGGACGTGATGCGGGTCAATCCGGACCTGCGGACGGTCACTTCGCCGTACGCCGACGCGTCCTCAGGGTTCCGCGAGGAGTTCGTCGCCATGCCCGCCCTGCGCCTGGACGCCGCGCTGGTCCACCTGAACCGCGCGGACCGCCTCGGCAACGGCCAGTATCTCGGCCCGGACCCGTACTTCGACGACCTGTTCTGCGAGGCGGCGGACACGGCGTACGTCTCCTGCGAGCGCATCGTCGATACGGCGGAGCTGACCAAGGAGGCCGCGCCGCAGACCCTGCTGCTCCACCGGTCGAGTGTGACGGGCGTCGTGGAGACACCGAACGGCGCGCACTTCACCTCGTGCGTCCCCGACTACGGGCGCGACGAGGCCTTCCAGAAGCTGTACGCCACCACGCCGTACGCCGAGTTCGCCGAACGGTTCCTCGGCGGCGACGAGCACGCCTACCAAAGCGCCGTCGAGGCCTGGCAGAAGGAGCGGAACCAGTGAGGGCGACCCCGGCCGAGTACTGCGTGATCGCCTGCGCCGAGGCCTGGCGGGACAACGGCGAGGTGCTCGCCGCCCCCATGGGTCTGATCCCGTCCATCGGCGCCCGCCTCGCCAAGCGCACCTTCTCGCCCGACCTGCTGCTGACCGACGGCGAGGCGATGCTCGTGGGCCTCGACGGCACCACGGAGGGCTGGCTGCCGTACCGCAGACATCTCACCATGGTGACGGGCGGACGGCGGCACGTGATGATGGGCGCGAGTCAGATCGACCGCTTCGGCAACCAGAACATCTCCTGCATCGGCGACTGGACCAGACCCCGCCGCCAGCTGCTGGGGGTGCGCGGCGCCCCGGTCAACACCCTCAACAATCCGACCAGTTACTGGGTCCCCAGGCACTCGCCGCGCGTCTTCGTCGAGCGGGTCGACATGGTGTGCGGGGTGGGGTACGACCGCGCCGCCGCCGCGGGGCCGAGCGCCACCCGCTTCCACCGCCTGCCGCGCGTGGTGAGCGACCTCGCCGTCCTCGACTTCGCCACCCCGGACCACTCGATGCGTCTTGCCTCACTGCACCCCGGCATCACGCTCGAGCGGGTGAGGGCGGCGACGGGCTTCGAGCTGACGGTCCCCGACGAGGTGCCGTTCACCCGCGAACCGACGCCGGAGGAACTGGAGTTGATCCGCGAGGTCATCGACCCGAGCGGCGCCCGGGACCGGGAGGTCGGGCGCTGATGGAGACCGCGCTCACCCGGCTGGTCGGGGTCCGCCATCCGATCGTGCAGACCGGCATGGGCTGGGTGGCGGGTCCCCGCCTGGTCTCGGCCACCGCGGACGCCGGCGCCCTGGGCATCCTGGCCTCCGCGACGATGACGCTCGACCGGCTGCGGGACGCGGTGCGCGAGGTCAGGTGCCGTACCGGCGAGCCGTTCGGGGTGAATCTGCGCGCCGACGCGGGGGACGCGGGCGACCGGGTCCGGATCATCATCGACGAGGGGGTGCGGGTCGCGTCCTTCGCGCTCGCTCCCTCGCGCGAGCTGATCGCCCAGCTGAAGGAGGCGGGCGTCGTCGTCATCCCCTCCATCGGGGCGCGCCGGCATGCCGAGAAGGTGGCCGCGTGGGGGGCCGACGCGGTGATCGTGCAGGGCGGCGAGGGCGGCGGGCACACCGGCGAGGTGGCGACGAGCGTGCTGCTGCCGCAGGTGGTGGACGCGGTGGACCTCCCGGTCGTGGCGGCGGGCGGCTTCTGCGACGGGCGGGGGCTGGTGGCGGCGCTGGCGTACGGGGCGGCGGGTGTCGCCATGGGCACGCGTTTCCTGCTCACCTCGGACTCCCCCGTGCCCGACGCGGTGAAGGCGAGCTACCTGGCGGCGACGGTCAACGACGTCACGGTCACCAGGGCCGTCGACGGGCTGCCGCACCGCATGCTGCGCAGCGAACTCGTCGACTCCCTCGAGAACTCCGGCCGTACGAGAGCGCTGGTCCAGGCCGTACGCAGGGCCGCCGGGTTCCGGCGGATGTCCGGCCTGTCCTGGAACCGGATGATCCGCGAGGGCCTCGCCCTCAAGCACGGCAAGGACCTCTCCTGGAGTCAGGTCCTGCTCGCCGCCAACACACCCATGCTGCTCAAGTCCTCCATGGTGGACGGACGTACGGACCTCGGGGTGATGGCGAGCGGGCAGGTCGCCGGGATCATCGACGACCTGCCGTCCTGCGCGGAACTGGTGGACCGGATCCTGGCCGAGGCGGAGGAGACACTGAAGTCTCTCGAGCCGCTCAGATCCGCTCCGTGATCCGAATCAGAGCCTCTCGGTGATGGTGACGCCGCCGTCAGAGCCTCTCGATGATCGTCACATTGGCCTGACCGCCGCCCTCGCACATGGTCTGCAGGCCGAAACGGCCGCCGGTGCGCTCCAGTTCGTGCAGGAGTGTCGTCATCAGCTTCACGCCCGTGGCGCCGAGGGGGTGGCCGAGGGCGATCGCGCCGCCGTTGACGTTGACCTTCGCCGGGTCTGCGCCGGTCTCCTTGAGCCAGGCGAGGACGACCGGGGCGAAGGCCTCATTGATCTCGACGAGGTCGATGTCGTCGAGGGACATGCCGGTCTTCTTCAGGGCGTAAGCCGTCGCCGGGATGGGGGCCGAGAGCATACGGATGGGGTCCTCGCCGCGGACGGAGAGATGGTGCACGCGCGCGCGGGGCGTCAGGCCGTGTTCCCGTACGGCCCGCTCGGAGGCGAGCAGCAGCGCGGCGGCGCCGTCGGAGACCTGGGAGGAGCAGGCGGCGGTGATGGTGCCGCCCTCGACGACCGGGGTCAGGGCCGCCATCCTCTCCAGCGAGGTGTCCCGGCGCGGCCCCTCGTCGACCGTGACCTCCCCGTAGGCGACGGTCTCGCGCGCGAAGCGGCCCTCGTCGATGGCGCGGATCGCCCGCTGGTGCGAGCGGAGCGCGAACTCCTCCTGGTCGCGGCGGCTGATCCCCCACTTGGCGGCGATCAGCTCGGCGCCGTGGAACTGGTTGACGGGCCGGTCGCCGTAGCGCGCCCGCCAGCCCTCGCTGCCCGCGAAGGGTCCCTCGGTGAGGCCGAGAGGTTCGGCGGCCTGGCGGGAGGCGAAGGCGATGGGTATCAGGCTCATGTTCTGGACACCGCCCGCGACCACCAGGTCCTGGGTGCCGGACAGCACGCCCTGCGCGGCGAAGTGCACGGCCTGCTGGGAGGATCCGCACTGCCGGTCGACGGTCACCCCCGGTACTTCCTCGGGCAGCCCGGCCGCCAGCCAGCAGGTGCGGGCGATGTCCCCGGCCTGCGGCCCCACCGTGTCCAGACAGCCGAAGACCACGTCCTCCACGGCGGCCGGGTCCACGCCGGACCGCTCGACCAGAGCCCTGAGGACATGCGCGCCGAGGTCGGCCGGGTGGACACCGCTCAGCCCTCCCCTGCGCCGCCCGACGGGCGTACGGACCGCTTCGACGATATAGGCCTCGGCCATGACAACTCCCTGGCAGATAGGGGTTATTCGCGTACGGAGATCCCGTCGAGGACCATCGACAGATACTGCCGGGCGATCTCCTCCGGGCTGTGCTGACCGCCGGGCCGGTACCAGGACGCGGCGACCCACACGGTGTCGCGCACGAACCGGTAGGTGAGCCGGATGTCGAGATCGGCCCGGAAGACCTCGGCGTCGACGCCGCGCTCGAGCGTGCTCAGCCACGCCTTCTCGAAGTTGCGCTGCGACTCGGCGAGGAACGCGAAGCGCTGCTGTGCGGCGAGGTGCCGGGACTCCTTCTGGTAGATCGCGACGGCCGCGCGGTGCCGGTCGATCTCCCGGAAGGACTCCGTGACCAGGGCCTCCAGGGTTTCCCGGGGGCCGAGCTCGGCGTCCAGGACGGCGTCGTACCCGTCCCAGAGCTCGTCGAGGAAGGTCCGCAGGATCTCCTCCAGCATCGATTCCTTGGAGTCGAAGTGGTAGTAGAGACTGCCCGCGAGCATTCCGGCCTCGTCCGCGATCTTGCGCACGGTGGTGGCGTTGTAGCCCTGCTCGGCGAAGACCTCGGCGGCGGTGCCGAGCAGTTCGCGGCGCCGCTCGGGGGTGGCGGTCACCTGGGGCTTCTTCTTGGTAGGCACGGGTCCATTGTGGTCCTAGGCGTGCTGACTGCTGACAGAGACGACCTCGCCCGTCAGGTACGAGGAGTAGCCGGACGCCAGGAACACGATCACGTTGGCCACCTCCCAGGGCTCGGCGTACCGCCCGAAGGCCTCGCGGGCGGTCAGTTCCTCGAGGAGCTCGGGCGTGGTCACCTTCACCAGGTGCGGGTGCATGGCGAGGCTCGGCGAGACGGCGTTGACCCGCACCCCGTACGCGGCCGCCTCGATCGCGGCGCACCGGGTGAGCGCCATGACCCCGGCCTTCGCCGCGGCGTAGTGGGCCTGCCCGCCCTGGGCGCGCCAGCCGACGACGGAGGCGTTGTTGACGATCACACCGCCGCCGGCTTCCTTCATCGCCCGCAACGCAGCCCGCGTACACCGGAACGTGCCGTTCAACGTCACGTCGAGGACCTTCGACCACTGCTCGTCGGTCATGTTCACGAGGGGGGAAGTGCCGCCCAGGCCGGCGTTGTTGACGACGATGTCCAGTCCGCCGTGCAGCCGCACGGCCGTGTCGAAGAGGGCCTGGACCTGGTCCTCGTCGGTGACGTCGCAGGGCAGCGCGGTCACGTGGGCGGCGCCGAACTCCTCGGCGAGTGCCCGCTCGGTCTCCTTGAGCCGGCGCGCGTGCGCGTCGCTGACCAGCAGGCGCGCGCCCTCCTCCAGGAACCGGCGCGCCGTGGCCCCGCCGATACCGGCGCCCGCCGACGCGGTGATCACGGCGGTGCGCCCCTTCAGCAGCCCGTGCCCGGGTACGTACGCCGGACTCTCGACGTCGCTCATGACTCCACGCTAACCTACCAAACACTTGTTAGGGAAGCTTGCCGCCAAGTCCGCCGGAGCCCGCCGCCGAAAGGTGCCGTCGATGGATCTCGCCCACTCCCCCGCCGACGAGGCGTTCCGCGCCGAGGCCCGCGCCTGGCTGGACGCCCATGTCCCGGCCGTCCCCCTCCCCTCCCTGGAGACCGAGGAGGGCTTTGCCGCCCATCGCGCGTGGGAGGCCGAACTGGCCGCGGACCGCTGGTCGGTGGTGTCGTGGCCGACGGCGTACGGCGGCCGGGGCGCGGACATCGTGCGATGGCTGGTCTTCGAGGAGGAGTACTACGCCGCGGGCGCGCCCGGGCGGGTCAGCCAGAACGGCATCAGCCTGCTCGCGCCGACCCTCTTGGACCACGGCACACGGGAGCAACGCGCGCGGGTGCTGCCGTCGATGGCCACCGGCGAGGTCATCTGGGCGCAGGCGTGGTCCGAGCCCGGGGCGGGCTCCGACCTGGCGTCACTGACGTCCCGCGCGGTGCGCACGGACGGGGGCTGGCTGCTGCGTGGGCACAAGACGTGGTCGTCGCGGGCCGCGTTCGCCGACCGTGCGTTCGGTCTCTTCCGCAGCGAGCCGGACACTCCCCGACCCCACCAAGGGCTCACCTACCTGATGTTCGACCTGCGCGCGCCGGGCGTGACGGTCCGCCCGATCGGCCGGCTGGACGGCAAACCGGCCTTCGCCGAACTCTTCCTTGACGACGTGTTCGTCCCGGACGAGGACGTGATCGGCGAGCCGGGCCGGGGCTGGCGCGTCGCGATGTCGACGGCGGGCAACGAGCGGGGTCTGACGCTGCGCTCACCGGGCCGCTTCCTCGCCGCCGCCGACCGCCTGGTCGACCTCTGGCACACCCGGGCAGACCCCTCGGACACGGCCCTGCGCGACCGGGTGGCCGACGCGGTGATCGACGCCCGCGCGTATCAGCTCTTCACATATGCCAACGCCTCCCGCCTCCTTGA
Source organism: Streptomyces sp. NPDC048415 (assembly GCF_040651675.1). Lineage (NCBI taxonomy): Bacteria > Bacillati > Actinomycetota > Actinomycetes > Kitasatosporales > Streptomycetaceae > Streptomyces > Streptomyces sp. NPDC048415. Next base: position 32,032 of record NZ_JBEZKJ010000089.1, read on the forward strand.
CGGAGGTGGGGGCGCCTCCGCTCGAGCGGAGCCGAGAGTGGGGGAGATCGGCCCGGAGTCCAGCCTGAACAAGGTGTTCTGGTCCGAGTACGACATCGCGCTGCACGAGACGGCGCTCGATCTGCTGGGCACGGAGGGCGAGTTGGCGGACAGCGACTGGGCCGAGGGGTACGTCTTCTCCCTCGCCGGCCCCGTCTACGCCGGGACCAACGAAATCCAGCGCGACATCATCGCCGAGCGCCTGCTCGGCCTCCCGAAGGGCCGCCGCTGATGCGCTTCCTGCTCGACGCCGAACAGCGCGCCTTCGCCGCCTCGCTGGACGCGATGCTGACGTCCGCGGACACGCCGTCCGCCGTCCGCGCGTGGGCCGCCGGCGACCCGGCGCCCGGCCGCGCCCTGTGGTCCCGCCTCGCCGACGCGGGCGTGTTCGCTCTCGCCGTCCCGGAAGCGTACGAGGGTGTGGGCCCCCTCGCTGTGGAACTGGCCGTGGCCTTCGTGGAGTTGGGCCGCCACGGGGTGCCGGGGCCCCTGGTGGAGACGGTGACGGCAGCGGCGCTGCTCTCCGAGCTGGGCGAGTCGGGGCCGGCCAAGCGACTGCTTCCGCCGCTCGCCTCGGGCGAGACCATGGCCACGGTGGCCCTGCCGGGCGGGGGGCCGTGGGTGCTGGACGGAAACACGGCGAACCTACAGCTGACGATGAGCGGTGAGGGTGAGAACGCCGAGCTGCGCCTGTCGCAGCCCCGGCTCCTCGCACCCTCATCGACCGCGCGACCGGCGGGCGGCACAGGCCAGGCCGACGCGGGCACGCACCCGGGCGCGGATGCACCCCAGGACACAGTCACGAAGGCAGAGGCAAACACGACCACGGGCGCGGACTCGGGCCCGAGCACAGGCATGGGCACGAGCACCAGCGCGGGCGAGGACTCGGGCGCGGGTACGGGCACGGGCACGGGCGCAGGTACGGGCACGGGCGCAGGTACGAGCACGGGTACGAGCGCAGGCACGAGCACGGGCACGGGTGCGGACCTGGACGCAAGTACGAGCGCGGGCGCGCACGCGGACGCGGGTACGAGCGCGGGCACCGGCGCGGGCGCGGGCCAGCACACAGCGTCCGCGGGCGCGGGCGCCGCCCCGCAGCGCGTATCCGCCTCCCCGCGCCCTTCCCTCGACCCCGCCCGCCACCTCGCTCTCCCCCTCCCGGGTGGCGAGCTCCTCGCCGCCGGACCCCGTGTCACCCGGGCGGCCTCCCGCGCCCTCACCTGGGCCCGCCTGGCCACCGCGGCGCAGGCCCTCGGGGTGGGGCTCGCCCTGCTCGACCGGACCGTCGCCTACGTCAAGCAGCGCACTCAGTTCGGGGTTCCCATCGGGTCTTTCCAGGCTGTGAAGCATCAGCTCGCCGACGCGAAGATCGCCCTGGAGTCCGCGCGGCCGCTCCTCTTCGGGGCCGCCCTGTCGATGGCGCCGGCGGACGTGGCCGCCGCGAAGGTGAAGGCCTGTGAGGGGGCGTACGGCACCGCCCGTACCGCGCTCCAGTTGCACGGCGCGATCGGTTACACGGCCGAGTACGACCTGTCCCTGTGGCTGACCAAGGCCCGCGCCCTGCGTACCGCGTGGGGCAGCCCGGCCGAGTGCAGGGCCGAGGTGCTGCGCGGACTCAGTGGTGATGGTCCCCTCTCGTGAGCTCCCGGTACTCCTCGGCCGTGGGCTTCGGAATCCGTGTGTCCGGTCCGTACAGGGCGCGGGCCAGGCGAGCGCGCAGCCGCACGGATGGGCCGACCCGACGGGTCACCCCGTCGCCCCGGTCACCCCCTCGCCCCCTCCGCCCCTACCCGTCCCGTACCTGGGGGCTGCGCCGTCCCGTACCTGGGGGCTGCGCCCCCAGACCCCCCTTGTCGCGCTCCGCGCTCGTCCTC
>NZ_JBEZKJ010000090.1:0-33513 GCF_040651675.1 Streptomyces sp. NPDC048415
CGGCTCCAGGCGGGCCCACTGCGCATCCGTCAGATCTCCACGTGCCACAACGCAAGATCATCCCACCTCAAGATCCACTTTCGACACACGCCCTAGCAGTATGAGCCACGACTCCACTGCCGCGCCGGAAGCCGCGGCCCGGAAACTTTCCGGGCGACGCCGCAAGGAGATCGTCGCGGTGCTGCTGTTCAGCGGCGGCCCCATCTTCGAGAGTTCCATACCGCTGTCGGTGTTCGGGATTGACCGCCAGGACGCCGGCGTGCCGCGCTACCGCCTTCTGGTGAGCGCCGGCGAGGAGGGCCCACTGCGGACCACAGGGGGCCTGGAACTCACCGCACCACATGGCCTGGAAGCGATCTCCAGGGCGGGCACGGTGGTCGTGCCCGCCTGGCGGTCGATCACCTCGCCACCACCGGAGGATGCGCTCGACGCGCTGCGCCGCGCGCACGAGGAGGGCGCCCGCATAGTCGGGCTGTGCACCGGCGCCTTCGTGCTGGCGGCGGCAGGGCTGCTGGACGGCCGGCCGGCCACCACCCACTGGATGTACGCACCGACGCTGGCCAAGCGCTATCCGTCGGTACACGTCGATCCCCGCGAGCTGTTCGTGGACGACGGCGACGTACTGACATCGGCGGGTACGGCGGCCGGAATCGACCTCTGTCTGCACATCGTGCGGTCGGACCACGGCAACGAGGCGGCGGGCGCGCTGGCCCGGCGCCTGGTGGTCCCTCCGCGCCGGAGCGGCGGTCAGGAGCGCTACCTCGATCGGTCTTTACCGGAGGAGATCGGCGCCGACCCCCTCGCGGAGGTCGTCGCCTGGGCGCTGGAGCACCTCCACGAGCAGTTCGACGTCGAGACGCTGGCGGCACGCGCGTACATGAGCCGCCGCACCTTCGACCGCCGGTTCCGCTCGCTGACCGGGAGCGCTCCCCTGCAGTGGCTGATCACCCAGCGGGTGCTGCAGGCGCAGCGTCTGCTGGAGACCTCCGACTACTCGGTCGACGAGGTCGCGGGCCGCTGCGGCTTCCGCTCGCCGGTCGCGCTGCGGGGTCACTTCCGGCGTCAGCTCGGTTCGTCCCCGGCCGCGTACCGGGCGGCGTACCGCGCCCGCAGGCCGCAGGCCGAACGGACGTCGGACCCGGACGGCCCGCCGCCAACGGCCGTGCACCAGGAGAGCGCGGGACCGGGACCGGTCCCGATGCAGACCCGCCGCACGGCAGCGGCCGGCACCCTGGGCCCGGCCACGTCGTCCGCGTCCCTGCGCCCGGATCCGGGCAAGGACCGCCCGGAACTGTACGCGGCGGGCAGGCCGAGCCTGCCGGGCCAGCGGAGCGCGCCGTAGTACGGCCGTAGGCCGACGGAAGGGGGCTCGCACCTTGGGGTGCGGGCCCTCTTCCGTACGGGCGCGGCGCTGCCCCGGGCGCATGGGCGGGTCCACCCGGCCGGATCGGGCCGTAGGGTGACACACATGAACGATCGCATGGTGTGGATCGACTGCGAGATGACCGGGCTCTCGCTGTCGGACGACGCGCTCATCGAGGTGGCCGCGCTGGTCACGGACTCGGAACTGAACGTGCTCGGTGAAGGGGTGGACATCGTGATCCGCCCGCCCGACGCGGCGCTGGAGACGATGCCGGACGTGGTGCGCCACATGCACACGGCCTCCGGTTTGCTCACCGAGCTGGCCGCGGGCACGACCCTGGCGGACGCCGAGGAGCAGGTCCTCTCCTACGTACGTGAGCACGTCAAGGAGCCGGGGAAGGCCCCGCTGTGCGGCAACTCGGTCGGCACGGACCGCGGCTTCCTGCTGCGTGACATGCCGACCCTCGAGGACTACCTCCATTACCGCATCGTGGACGTCTCCTCCGTCAAGGAGCTGGCCCGCCGCTGGTACCCGCGGGCGTACTTCAACAGCCCGGAGAAGAACGGCAACCATCGCGCCCTGGCCGACATCCGCGAATCCATCGCCGAGCTGCGCTACTACCGCGAGGCGATCTTCGTCCCGCAGCCCGGCCCCGACTCGGACACCGCCCGCACCATCGCCGCGAAGCACGTCCTGCCCGCCGAATAGGCCTTTGACGGGGCCCTGCCGGGCCCCCGTAAAAGCCGTGCGCGAGCACCCCTTCGGACCCTGTACACTTTTTCTCGGCCGGTCAGGGAAACCAAGACCGGTCGTGGTGGGTGTAGCTCAGCTGGTAGAGCACCTGGTTGTGGTCCAGGATGTCGCGGGTTCAAGTCCCGTCACTCACCCTCATCGAATCAGCCGGTGACCTGTTCAACAGGTCACCGGCTGATCGCGTTCCGGGGGCAGGCCCACGGGGCGGTGGAAGGATCTCCGGCGTGGAATTCTCCGAGGTGGTCCAGGGCTGGGCCCTCCTCGCCCTGCGCGATCCCGCCGACCGCGCTGGTTTCTGGCCGTTCGTGCCCACCCGTGTCGAGAACACGCCGACCCCGCAGGACGCTCCGCTGGTCGTGGTGCCGCTCGCCCCCAAGGCGGCCTGTCTCGAACGCTGCGCCGAGCCGGACAAGGGCTGGGAGGACCGTGCCGAGGCCCGCTGGCCGGCGCCGTACCGGTACGTCGACACCGGAATGGCCGCCCTCCTCATGCTGCCGAGGGCGGTCGACGAGGATTTCTGCGCCTGCTTCCTCGGCATCACGCCGGAGGCGGTCGACGAGGGACTCGGCGCCTGCTTCCTCGGCATCACGCCGGAGGCGGTCGACGAGGGACTCGGCGCCTGCTTCCTCGGCATCACGCCGGGCACCTGGGCCCCTTCCGCGCCGAGTTCGGCATCCCCGAACGAGTACGACCCCATCAGCGGGGTCACGGTCGCTACCGGGCCGAAGAACTGCCCGCACAAGGCGCCCGCATCGCCGAACGCCGTCGCGGCACCGCCGAAGTCGTCTCTGAGGGGCACGTCGCACATGATCAGCATCCAGCCCATCGACACCGCCCGCCTCTCCCTCCTCCCTCTGCGGGTGGAGCACGCCGAGGAGATGGCCGTCGCACTGGCCGACCCCGCGCTGCACGCGTTCATCGGGGGCGCCCCGGCCGCTCGCGACGCCCTGCGCGCCCGCTACGAGCGGCTCGTCGCGGGCTCCCCCGACCCGGCCGTCTCCTGGTGCAACTGGGTGCTGCGGCTGCGCGGGGAAGGGTGTCTGGTGGGGACGGTCCAGGCGACGGTCAGCGATGAACAGGCCGAGATCGCCTGGGTGTTGGGAACGTCGTGGCAGGGACGCGGGCTCGCCAAGGAGGCGGCGCACGGCCTGACCACCTGGCTGACGGCGCGCTCCATCCACACCGTCATCGCCCACATCCACCCCGCCCACCGTGCCTCCGCAGCCGTCGCCAGAGCGGCCGGCCTGACCCCGACCGACCATCACCAGGACGGCGAGCTCCGCTGGGAGCTGACGGCACCAACCTGACGCCACACGCGCCAGCCACCGCCACAAGCCCGACCGCCCGAGCCCCGCAGCACGTCCACCTCACGACACACGCCAACCGCCGCTACGAGCCTTGCCCTCACGCGCCCACACGCCAACCGCCGCTACGAGCTTTGCCCTCACGCGCCCACAAGGCGACAGCCGCCGAAGCCCGACCTCACACGGCCCACAGCACGTCCACCGACCGCCACGCGGCAGCCGCCTGTACGGGCCTTACCTCGCCACGCGGCAGCCGCCTGTACGGGCCTTACCTCACGCGCCCGCCACGCGGCAGCCGACGGTACGGCCCCGACGTCAGGGGGCAACGCGGCACGCGGCAGCCGCCGGTACGGCCCTGACGTCACGGAGCGCGCGGCGCGCGGCGGACGACGGTGCGGGTCCGTACCGTCACGCGGTTCGCAGTGTGTCCGCCGCGCGCCACGCCGCCGCGAAGCGGTGGACGTTGGCGAAGCGGTCGTCGGGGGCGGGGAACGTGGCCCGTTCGACGACCGCGAGCTGCTCCGGGGTGCCTCTCCAGGCGCGTTCCTCGTCGCCCGCGTCGAGGAGGAGGCGGGCGGTGCGGCCCAGGGTGAAGACGGTCGTACGGGTGTCGATGACGGCCCCCCGGACGAACTCCTCGGGGGCCATGAAACGCCGGGAGCCCGGCAGGCGTTCCTCGTCCACCACGAACGGCCCCGGCCGGTACTCGTCGAGGTCGACCAGATGCGCCACGTGGCCGGCGAAGTCGTACAGGAGCGCTCCGTCGTAGAAGTCGACCGCGACATGGCCGGCCGCCTCCACGGCGAGATGCGCGTCCAGGACACGGTCGAAGGCGTGCAGCACCCGGGCGGTGGGCAGGGCGCGGAAGCGGGCCATGGGGCTGCCCGGGCTCGTACGGTCCCGGGGGCCGCGCACGGTGGCGTGGTACAGCACCTCGCCGTCCCGCCAGGGCATCACCACCGCCCAGCCGCCGCCCCGTACGGCGATCCGGTGAACCTGCGGGACGATCGCCGTATGCCGTACGCAGCGGTGGAACGTCCAGCCGCGCTCCAGCGACCGCCGGGCGCGGTCGGTGACCGCCTCCTTGACGAACCAGCGCGCGCCGTCAAGCAGCCGCACCCCGTACGAAACGCACCCCGAGTCCTGTTCCCGGAACGCCTTGAACACCTCGCCCACCCGGCCCAGGTACGGCTCCACGGCGGGCACTTCATCGACTCCCAGCAGGGGATGGAGGACCATACCCGCCAGCGTGCCCTACCAGGCTGCCGCCATGTGGAGAGAAGCCGCAGGCCAGGCCTTCCGCGACGCCGAGTTGACGAATGGCTGGCTCTACGACGACGCCCGCACCATCAGCTCCGCGGGCAGGACCAGCTGACGCTTCTCCAGGCCCCGGGAGACCGCCGGGCGGCGGTCCGCGATCTCGCCGAGGAGGAGGTCGATCATCGCGCGGCCCATCTCCTCGATCGGCTGGCGGACGCTGGTGAGGGGCGGGTCCATGTGGCGGGCGATGGCGGAGTCGTCGTAGCCGATCAGCGCCACGTCGTCCGGTATGCGGCGGCCCTCCTCGCGCAGGACCTGGCGGGCGCCGGCCGCCATGACGTCGGAGCCGGCGAAGACGGCGTCGAGGTCGGGGCGGCGTTCCAGCAGAAGGCTCATCGCGCGGCGGCCGCCCTCCTCCGTGAAGTCGCCGGGGACGATCAGCCGGTCGTCCACCGGGCGGCCCGCGTCGCGCAGCGCCTCGCGGTAGCCGTCGACGCGGCGTTGGGCGCCGTAGACGTCGAGGCGGCCCGCGAGGTGGGCGATCGTGCGGCGGCCCCGGGCGATCAGGTGCTCGACGGCCGCGCGGCCTCCGCCGTAGTTGTCGGAGTCCACCGACGGCAGCGTCTCGTCCGCCGAGCGACGGCCGCTGATCACCGCCGGGATCTCCAGCTGGGAGAGCAGGTCGGGCAGCGGATCGTCCGCGTGGACGGAGACCAGGAGGACACCGTCCACCCGGTGGGCCGCCAGGTACTGGGCGAGTCTCTGCCGCTCCCGGTCGCTGCCCGCGAAGATCAGCAGCAGCTGCATCTCGGTCTCGGAGAGCTCGGCGCCCACGCCCCGGAGCATGTCCGAGAAGTACGGTTCCGCGAAGAAGCGGGTCTCCGGTTCGGGGACGACCAGGGCGATCGCGTCCGTGCGGTTGGCCGCGAGGGCGCGGGCGGCGGTGTTGGGGACGTAGCCGAGTTCCGCGACGGCGGCCTCGACGACGGCGCGGGTCGCGTCGCTGACCCGGGGGGAGCCGTTGATCACCCGGGACACCGTGCCGCGGCCCACTCCGGCCCGCGCGGCGACCTCCTCGAGGGTCGGCCGCCCGCCGCTCCGGCCCCGCGCTCCGTGGCCTGCCATGGTCCGCCTCCCTCACGCCGCGTTGGCCTGGAATCTAACAGTCCCGTCTTCGGGTGGTGGCCGCCCGGATTCCCCGGCGCCGGCCGCCGGGGGTTGATTTCGCCCCCGCCGCCCCTACCCTTCCGGTACCTGGGGACAGCCGCCCCCAGCCCCCCGCTGTCACGCTCGTCCTGAAACTCCGGACGGCCCGAAACCTCTTAGCTAACAGGCCGATAACTGAACGCACCTCTCCGCGCCCCCACCCTTGACACCCCCGCGCGGACCGACGACTCTTCAACACATCACCTGTGGGAGCGCTCCCACGGTACCTGACACATACACATCCCGCACGTTCCCCGCCCGAGCCGCAGCGAGAACCAACGGGCCCAACAGAGCAGTTGGCCGGGGGGTCGGCACGTCAGGCAACAGGAGGACGCAATGCGCACGAGTACCCGCCGGTCCCGCAGGCTGGGGGCCCTCGCGGCCGTCGCCGCGCTGACCACAGGGCTGCTGGCCGGCTGCGCCAACGACTCGAACGACGGCTCGTCGAACTCGGACGGCGGCGGTGGCGGCAAGGGCAAGACCACGCTGACCATAGGCACCTTCGGCGTCTTCGGCTACAAGCAGGCCGGCCTCTACGACGAGTACATGAAGCTGCACCCGGACATCTCCGTCAAGGAGAACGTCACCACCCGTACCGACGTGTACTGGCCCAAGACCCTCACCCGCCTCCAGGCCGGTTCCGGCACCGACGACATCCAGGCGATCGAGGTCGGCAACATCACCGAGGCCGTGCAGACGCAGGCCGACAAGTTCGTCGACCTCGGCAAGGACGTCGACAAGTCCCAGTGGCTGGACTGGAAGACGGCACAGGCCACCACCAAGGACGGCAAGACGATCGGGCTCGGCACCGACATCGGCCCGATGGCGATCTGCTACCGCAAGGACCTGTTCCAGAAGGCCGGTCTGGAGACGGACCGCACCAAGCTCGCCGCGCAGTGGAAGGGCGACTGGACGAAGTACGTCGCCCTCGGCAAGGACTACATGAAGAAGGCGCCGAGCGGCACCAAGTTCGTGGACTCCGCCGCCTCCGTCTTCAACGCGGCCCTCGGCGGCGAGAGCCAGCGGTACTACGACAAGGACGGCAACGTCATCTGGGACAAGTCCACGGGCGTGAAGAAGTCCTGGGACACCGCGATGCAGGTGGCCACCAGCAACATGTCGGCGAAGCTGAAGCAGTTCGACCCGACGTGGGACCAGGGCTTCGCCAAGGGCACCTTCGCGACGGTGGCCTGCCCCGCGTGGATGATCGGCTACATCGAGCAGAAGTCCGGTGACTCCGGCAAGGGCAAGTGGGACGTGGCGGCGGCCCCGACCGCGGCCAACTGGGGCGGCTCGTTCATCGGCGTACCGACGGCGGGCAAGCACCAGAAGGAGGCCGTCGCGCTGGCGAAGTGGCTGACCGCGCCCGAGCAGCAGGCGAAGGTCTTCGCCAAGCAGGCGAGCTTCCCGTCGACCCCGTCGGCGTACGCGAACCTGAAGCCGCAGGCCGACACCACGGCGTACTTCTCGAACGCGCCGATCACGCAGATCTTCTCCGACTCGGCGAAGACCATCCCGACGCAGGTCTTCGGCGCGAAGGACCAGCCGATCGGCACCGCGATCACGGACGTGGGCATCCTCCAGGTCGAGCAGAAGGGCAAGACCCCTGACCAGGGGTGGTCGGCGGCCTCCAAGGAGATCAAGGACGTGCTCGGCCAGTGACCAGCTCCAAGCAGGCTCTCGCGCAACCCGCGCCGAGTGCCGACGCCGCGCCCGGCTCACAGCCGGGCGCGGCGCGGGGCGCTCACGGTCGCGGTACGCCGCCGCCGGGCACGAGTTCCTGGCGCAGCCGGCTGTACCGCTGGGACATGAAGGCCTCGCCGTACGCCTTCATCGCCCCCTTCTTCATCATCTTCGGAGCCTTCGGGCTCGTCCCGCTCCTCTACACGGCCTGGTACTCGCTGCACAATGTGCAGCTGTCCGCACTGGACCACCAGACCTGGGCGGGCCTGGACAACTACAAGAACCTGTTGTCCTCGGACTTCTTCTGGAACGCCCTGCAGAACACCTTCACCATCGGCCTGATCTCGACCGTGCCGCAGTTGCTGATGGCGATCGCTCTCGCGCACCTGCTCAACTACAAGCTGCGCGGCTCGACCGTCTGGCGGGTCGTGATGCTCACCCCGTACGCCACCTCGGTGGCGGCAGCGACGCTCGTCTTCACCCTGCTGTACTCGTGGGACGGCGGCATGATCAACTGGCTGCTCCACTTCGTCGGGGTCGACCCGATCAACTGGCGTGAGTCCGACTGGGGTTCGCAGTTCGCCGTCTCCTCGATCGTGATCTGGCGGTGGACCGGCTACAACGCGCTGATCTACCTCGCGGCGATGCAGGCGATCCCGACCGACCTGTACGAGTCGGCGGCGCTCGACGGCGCGGGCCGCTGGCAGCAGTTCCGGCACGTGACCATTCCGATGCTGCGTCCGACCATCCTGTTCACGGTGGTCATCTCGACCATCGGGACGACCCAACTCTTCGGCGAGCCGCTGCTGTTCGGTGGCGTCAGCGGCTCGAAGGGCGGCTCCGGGCACCAATACCAGACGCTCGGCCTGTACATGTACGACCAGGGCTGGATCATCGGCAACCTCGGCAAGGCGTCCGCGATCGCCTGGTCGATGTTCCTGATCCTGCTGATCGTCGCCGTGATCAATCTGCTGTTCACCCGACGGCTGAGGAAGTCCCAATGACCACAAGTGAACTGACGTTGCCCCAGGGGCGCGAACGTCGGGGCTTCCGGCGCATGCGGGTGCTCGGCGCGGGCAAGCAGCTGCACGCCGGCCCGCTCAGTTATGTCGTGCTGGCCCTCTTCGCGCTGGGCTCGCTGGCCCCGCTGGTGTGGACGGCGATCGCGGCCTCGCGTAACGACCAACGCCTCGCGCAGACGCCGCCACCGCTGTGGTTCGGCGGGAACCTGTTCAAGAACCTGCAGACCGCCTGGGACCAGGCCGGGCTCGGCACCGCCATGTTCAACAGCACGGTCGTGGCCGGGACCATCACGGTCGGTACGGTGCTGTTCTCCACGCTCGCCGGATTCGCCTTCGCCAAGCTGCGGTTCAAGTTCTCCAGCACCCTGCTGCTGCTGACGATCGGGACGATGATGATCCCGCCGCAGCTGGCCGTCGTACCCCTGTATCTGTGGATGAGCGACCTGCAGTGGTCCAACCATCTGCAGACGGTCATCCTGCCCACCCTGGTCACCGCCTTCGGCACGTTCTTCATGCGGCAGTACCTGGTGCAGGCGCTGCCCACCGAGCTGATCGAGGCGGCGCGGGTGGACGGTGCGAGCAGTCTGCGCGTGGTGTGGCACGTGGTCTTCCCGGCGGCGCGGCCCGCGATGGCGGTTCTGGGACTGCTGACGTTCGTGATGGCGTGGAACGACTTCCTGTGGCCGATCATCGCCCTCAACCAGCAGAACCCCACCGTGCAGGTCGCCCTCAACTCGCTGGGCACCGGCTACGTACCCGATCAGGCCGTGATCATGGCGGGCGCGCTGCTCGGCACGCTGCCGCTGCTCATCGCCTTCCTCCTGTTCGGCAAGCAGATCGTGGGCGGCATCATGCAGGGCGCGATCAAGGGCTGACCCCTCTTTCTTCTGGGGGCCGGGTCACCGCCGCCCCGGCCCCCTTTCCGCACCTTCTCCCTCTCCCTCCCCCCTCCTTCAACTGTCGGTCTCCACGACCTCCCATGGGAGCGCTTCCATGCCTGAGCCCATTACCCCCGTGACCTTTCCTCCCGCCTTCCTCTGGGGCGCGGCGACCTCCGCGTACCAGATCGAGGGGGCGGTGCGGGAGGACGGTCGCACGCCCTCGATCTGGGACACCTTCAGCCATACGCCCGGCAAGACGGCCGGCGGCGAGAACGGTGACGTGGCCGTCGACCACTACCACCGCTACCGCGACGACGTGGCCCTGATGGCGGAGCTGGGCCTGACGGCGTACCGCTTCTCGATCTCCTGGCCGCGCGTGCAGCCGACCGGACGCGGCCCCGCCGTGCAGCGCGGCCTGGACTTCTACCGCCGCCTCGTCGACGAGCTCCTGGCCCACGGCATCAAGCCCGCCGTCACCCTCTACCACTGGGACCTGCCGCAGGAGCTGGAGGACGCGGGCGGCTGGCCCGAGCGGGACACGGCGCTGCGTTTCGCCGAGTACGCGCAGATCGTGGGCGAGGCGCTCGGCGACCGCGTCGAGCAGTGGATCACGCTCAACGAGCCATGGTGCAGCGCCTTTCTGGGGTACGGCTCCGGGGTGCACGCTCCGGGCCGTACCGACGCGGCGGCGTCACTGCGGGCCGCGCACCACCTCAACCTGGCGCACGGCCTCGGCACGTCCGCGCTGCGCTCCGCCATGCCCGCCCGCAACTCGGTCGCGGTGAGCCTCAACTCCTCCGTGGTCAGGCCACTTTCACGGACCCCCGCGGACCTGGCGGCGGTGCGGCGCATCGACAATCTCGCCAACGGCGTCTTCCACGGTCCGATGCTGCACGGCGCGTACCCGGAGGACCTCTTCGCGGCGACGGCGTCGGTCACGGACTGGTCGTACGTTCTGGACGGCGACCTGGCCGCCATCAACCAGCCGTTGGACGCGCTGGGCCTCAACTACTACACCCCGGCGCTGGTTTCAGCGGCCGACGCGTCCCCCGAGGCGCCGCGCGCGGACGGCCACGGCGCGAGTTCGTCCTCCCCGTGGCCGGGGGCTGACGACGTCGCCTTCCACCAAACCCCTGGCGAGCGTACGGAGATGGGCTGGACGATCGACCCGACGGGCCTGCACGACCTGATCATGCGCTACACCCGGGAGGCTCCGGGCCTGCCGCTGTACGTGACCGAGAACGGCGCGGCCTACGACGACAAGCCGGACCCGGACGGCCGCGTGCACGACCCCGAGCGGGTCGCCTATCTGCACGGCCACCTGTCGGCGGTCCGCCGCGCCATCACCGACGGCGCGGACGTCCGCGGCTACTACCTGTGGTCCCTGATGGACAACTTCGAATGGGCGTACGGCTACGGCAAGCGCTTCGGCGCGGTGTACGTCGATTACGCCACGCAGGCGCGTACGCCGAAGTCGAGCGCCCTGTGGTACGGGCAGGCGGCGCGCACGGGGACGCTGCCGCCGGCGACGGCCGAATAGCCGAGGGGGGCGGGGCGGGGCGCGGCACCTGAAGGGGGTTGCCGCGCACCGACTCGGGATTTCCTACGAGGAGTAGAGCTCGGTCATCTCGGTGATCTTGTTGTCGGCGCCGACCGCGACGTCGTAGAAGTTCATGCCCCAGCAGTCGCTGGTGTCCGCCGAGGCCTGCCCGCCGTCGTACGACGTGCCGTTCGGGTCCGCGCAGGTCTTCACGTGGGCGATCCCGCCGCCCTGGGCGGTGAGGGCCTTCTGCTTGCCCTCCTTCTTACTGATGACCGTCACCTTGGTGTCACCCGAGGCGATGGAATACGTCTTCAGGTCACCGACCGGCTGATAGGAGGCGCCGGCGTCCGACTTCGGGTCGCAGTACCTCTTGGCGTCCTTGGCGATGACGTTGTTCATGGCGCCTTCGACGTTTTTGACCCAGATGACCTTGTGGCCCTCGGCGAGGGTGGGGCAGGATCCCGGGTCGGCGACGGCGGAGGCGCTCGCGCTGGGGCTGGGGTTGGGGTTGGGGCTGGCAGATGCGCTCGGGCTGGAGCTGCTGCCACCGACTCTGCTGCCACCGGCTCCGGTGTCGTCGGTTTCGCCTGGCTGACAGGCGGTCAGCGTCAGCGCCGCGGAAACGAGCACGGCAGTGGTAAGGGCATGGCGGATGGAAGGCACTACTCCCCCGAGTGCTGCGGCCTGGGCTCAGACGCCCGGGCGATGGCCGAAGAAGGGCCACCCTATAGCCGTGAGCAGGAACGAGACTTGCTAGGCGACGCCGACGTCCGCGATCTCCTTGGCCAGTCGGCGGGCTCGCAGCGCCTTGTTCACGGTGTGGATGCGTATGGCGGTGAAGAGGACAACCGCGGCACCGATGCCGGCCATGGCCCACTCCCCGTCCCGGACAGCCGCATAGAAGAGAAAACCGCTGAAGAGAACGCCGAAGACAATGAGCAGCGGCTCGCGGACCCAGAACGGGAGGACACGGATGATCAATCCAAGCATCCGGCCACTTCATCAGGTCCATGCCAGGCACGCTGTGATGGAGCCCACAATTCCGGCCCCAGAAGTCCACTTCCGCCACTACACCCCCACATCGTCTCGCGCGGCCCGCGCGCGGTCCGGGTCCTCCTCGCATGAAGCGCGCCCCGACCGGGTGGGGGGTGATCCGGTCGGGGCGCGCTCCCCCGTGGGGGAGGGGCCTACTTGGCGTGAGCCGTTCGCCGTGAGGCCTAGTTGAAGGCGCCGAACGCCTTCGAGAAGGCGCCCGCGTCCTGGACGATCGAGCTGCATGTCGCGTCGGCGGAGTTCTTCGCGCCGCCCGAGCACTGCTTGTCGCGGGTGGCGGACCACATGGAGAGCCAGCCGAGGCCCTTGGACTTGGCGAAGGTCACCAGCTGCGAGGCGTCGTCGACCTTGAAGATCTCGGACGACACGTCGTTGACACCGATCATCGGGGTGAGGGCGACGGCCTTCCACGCCGCGCTGTCCGAGAGCCCGAGGACACTCTTGACCTGCGCCTGCGTCGCCGTGGCGGCCTGCTCGGCATACGTGCCCATGTCACCGTTGTACGAGGGCCCGTAGTCCATCGCCATGATGTTCACGGTGTTGATCTTGACGCCGTTCGACTTGGCGTTGGACAGGAGGTTCACGCCGTCCTGGGTCAGGCCCTCGGGCATCACCGGGAGCGTGAAGGACACGTCCAGGTTCGGGTGTTGCTGCTGGAGCTTCGCGATGGCCTTCGCCCGGTTCGTGTTCGCGGTCGTGTTGGGCAGCGCGCCGCCCTCGACGTCGAAGTCGACCTTCGTGAGGTTGTACGCGTCCACGGCCTTCCCGTACGCCGTCGCCAGCGCGTCGGCCGAGGAGCAGGTCGTCGCCAGCTCCGAACCGGAGGCCCCGCCGAAGGAGACCCGGACGTCGCCGCCCTTGGCGCGCAGGGCGCCGATCTGCGACGCCACCCCGTCACTGGCGAGGTCGCTCACACCGCCCCACTTGGGCGTACAGCCGCCGCCGTCGGTGATGAAGGCGAGGTTGTAGTTCTTCACCCCGGTGGCGGTGGCACTGCCGACCAGGTCGAAGGCGGGGTACAGGGAGGTGTCGACATAGGGCGCGAAGCCGGCGCTGCTGGTGGTGCCGTTGCCGGAGCTCTGCGTGGGGGAGGGGGTGGCGGTCGGGGTCGGGGTCGCGCTCTGCGAAGGGGTGGCGGTCGGGGTCGGCGTCGCCGTGGGGGTCGGCGTCGCGGTCTGCGTCGGACGACCGCTCGGTTCGGGCGTCGCGCCGTCGTCCACGGAGCACTTGGTGGTGTCGATGAGACAGCCCGTCGGGTCGGCGGTGCCGTTCACGACGAAGCCGACGGTGACGGACTCGCCGGTCTTCAGACCGTCCTTGTCCCAGGACGGCGGCTTCACGGTGACGTGCTGTCCGCTCACGCTCGACTCGCCGTTCCACAGCGAGCTCAGCTTGGCGCCGGACGGCAGGTCGAACTCCAGCGTCCAGTCCGCCTTGGCCTGGTCGCTGTCGTTGGTGATGACGTACTGCGCGGTGTAGCCCGTCGACCAGTCACTGGTCTTGGTGTACGCGGCGCCGACGCCGGCCGCCTGTGCGGTGCCGGTGAACAGGAGGGCGCCACCGCCGACCACGGCCGCGGCGACGATGCCGCCTATCGCCTTGTTCCTGCCACTGACCTTGCGCCGGTGCGTGCTGCTCATCGCGTGCCTGCCTTCGCGGTTTCACGGGGGGTGGGTGCGGCAGCACGCTAGCGATCCGGAATCGGGCAAACCGCTTCAACCGGGCGGGGGTTGAGGATCTTAGGGTGCGCTTAAGGAAGGGATCGGGGCGGGTTAAAGGTAGAGACCAATTTGGGGGCGGAAATCGCCGCGGAGCGGTGCAGGAAGTCACCGCGGACGAGCGCAGGGAGTCGCCGCGGAGCGGTGCAGGAAGTCACCGCGAACCGGCGCAGGAAGTCACCGCGGGCCAGCGCAGGGAATCACCGCGAACCGGCGGAGAAGGCGTGCCCCCGGGGCGGTCGGCGTCAGCGAACGCCAACTCCGCGGCGTCGGCGCCGTACCGTCCCCCGATGCCCCCGCCGAAGCGGCGCCCGCCCATCCAGCTGAATCCAGATCCGCACCTCGGTGCCACCGAGCACCGAGGACCCGATCCGCACGTCCCCGCCCGTCGACTCCGCGAGCCGGCGCACGATGTCGAGGCCGAGCCCCGTGGACCCGTCGCTCCCGGACCCGCGCCCCCGCGCCATCGCCGCTTCCGGGTCCACGATCCCCGGCCCCGCGTCCGACACCAGCACGATCACGGCGTCCTCGCCGTTGTGCACGTCGACCGCGAAGGCCGTGCCCTCGGGCGTATGGCGGAAGACATTGCCGAGCAGGGCGTCCAGCGCGGCCACGAGATCGGCGCGGGCGACGGGTATGCGCACCGGCCGGTCGACCCCGGCCACCCGCACCTTGCGTCCCTCGTCCTCCGCGAGCGCCGACCAGAAGTCCATCCGCTCGCGGACGACTTCGGAGGCGTCGCATCCGGCACCGACGCCTATCGCCGCGGTCTGCGGCTTGGCCTCCCGGGCGGTCCGGATGATCGTGTCGACCTCGCGCTCCAGCTGCGCGACGGCGGCCCGGGTCTGCTCGGCGGCCGGTCCGTCGCCGAGCAAGGCCGTGTTGAGGCGCAGCACGGTCAGCGGCGTACGCAGCCGGTGGGAGAGGTCGGCGGCCAGCTCCCTTTCGTTCGCGAGGAGTTGGACGACCTGGTCCGCCATGGAGTTGAAGGCGACGGCGGCCAGCCGCAGTTCGGTGGGCCCCTCCTCAGGCACGCGTGATCCGAGCTTCCCCTCCCCCAGCTCGTGCGCGCCCTCGACCAGGCGCTGCGCGGGCTGCACCATCCGTACGCCCAGCCGGTCGGCGACCGCGACGGAGCCGATGATGAGCGCGACGCCGACCGCGGCGAGGACCGCCCAGGCCGTGCCGACGCCGTTGCTGACCTCGGACTCGGGGACGTACACCTCGGCGACGGCGATCTCACCGGAGCTCAGCGCGACGGGCTGGAGCAGGGTGGAGCCGCCAGGGACCTCCGTGGTGGAGGCCCGGCCCAGCTTCCGGGTGGTGGTGATGTCCTTGTCGGCGGCGCGCTGCCGGCCGATGTCGACGGCCTTCGTCCCGTCACTCGCCGGTATGTGTACGGCCATCCCGGAGTCGGAGGCGGCGGAGGCGACGACCTTCTCCAGCTGGTCCCGGTCGGTGGTGATGGAGAGGGCGGGCGCGATGGCGGCGGCCTCCCGCTCGGCGTTCGAGAACGCCCTGTCCCTGGCCATCTCCTTGATGACGAGCCCGAGGGGGACCGCGAAGGCGACCACGACCATGGTCGTCACCGCCACGCACACTTTGACCAGCGCCCACCTCATAGCGGCGGCTCCACTCGCGGCGGCTCCAGCTTCACGCCGACTCCCCGCAGGGTGTGCAGATAGCGTGGCCGCGCCGCCGTTTCGCCCAACTTCCGCCGCAGCCACGACAGATGGACGTCGATGGTCTGATCGTCCCCGTATGCCTGCTGCCACACCTCGGCGAGCAGCTCCTTGCGGGGTACGACGACGCCGGGCCGCCCGGCGAGGAAGGCGAGCAGGTCGAACTCACGCCGGGTGAGATCGAGCCGTACGCCGTCCAGCTCGGCCTGGCGCCGCAGCGGGTCGATGGCGAGCCCGCCGACCCGGATGACCGTCGACGAGGGCGCGTCCCCCGCGCTCGACCGCGAGCGGCGCAGCACCGCCGCCATCCGCGCCGACAGGTGCTCGACCGAGAACGGCTTGGTCAGATAGTCGTCCGCGCCGTCGTTGAGCAGGCGGACGATCTCCGTCTCGTCATCCCGCGCGGTCGCGATGATCACCGGGACGTCGGTGATTCCGCGCAGCATCTTCAGCGCCTCGGACCCGTCCAGATCGGGCAGACCGAGGTCGAGAATGACGACGTCGAAGGAGAAATGAGCGACCTCGCGCAGCGCCTCAAGGGCGGTGCCGACACTGCGCACGGTGTGCGCGGCATCGGTCAGATGCCGGATGAGGGCTGAGCGTACGAACTGGTCGTCCTCGACCACGAGCACACTTGCCATGGGCGGCACCGTACGCCATACGGGCGAGCCGCTCCGGGGCCTGTGGACAACTCGGGCGGCATGGATGTGGACAACCCGGAGTGTGACCCGGCCATGAGACACCCGTGGGGCTGGTGGTGCAGTATGGCCGCGATGCGCAGAGGTCTCATACACGTACTGGCTTGGTCGCTCGCCACGGGCGCGGCGGTCACGCTGTCGTGGTGGGGTGTCCACACGGTGATGACGGGGACGGCGTACGACCCGCCGCGCGCCCTGCCCATCACGGCGGGCGACGCGACGACGCAGGAGTCGAAGCCGCTGGCCTCCTCGACCAGTCGTCCCGGGCCGTCCGGGAGCGCCTCGAAGAAGCCCGCGAAGAGGCCGAATCCGAGCCCGTCGCCCTCGAAGCCGGCCGCCCCGAGCACCAGCCCCTCGTCGACCGTCTCCGGCCAGGTCAAGAGCTACGACACCGACGGCGGCCGGGCGGTCTTCGATCTCGGCGAGGCGTCCGCGACGCTGGTGTCCGCGACGCCGGACGCGGGCTGGTCGATGCAGGTGTGGAAGACGGAGACGTGGATCCGGGTGGAGTTCACCTCGGGCGCGAACCGGGTGTCGGTGATCTGCACGTGGCACGACGGGCCGCCGCACGTCGAGATCGGCACGTACTGACCCCGGTCAGCGGAAGACGGAGGGCGGCGGCGCCGGTGACGCCACCGCCGCCGCGTCCGTGACCGGTGTCGCGCCTCCGGTGAAGTCGGCGAGCTGCTTGCCGTGTTCGACCCGTCCGGGGTGCGGGTCCGAGGCCGCGCGACGGGTCAGTTCCGCGACGGGCAGCGGGTGGTCTGAGGCTGCGAGGACCGCGTTTCCGAAGCGTTTGCCGCGCAGCACCGTCGGGTCGGCGACCAGGGCGAGTTCGGGGAAGACGGCGGCCACGGTGGCGATCTGGCCGCGCAGGTGGGCGAGCGGGGGGCCGTCGGCCAGGTTCGCGGCGTACACACCCCCGGGCTTCACCACCCGTCGTACGTCCGTCACGAACTCGACAGACGTCAGGTGGGCGGGGGTGCGCGCCCCGCTGAACACGTCCGCGATCACCAGGTCCGCCCAGCCGTCGGGCACCTTGGCGAGACCTTCGCGGGCGTCCATGGAGCGCACCCTGATCCGGGCGCCGGGATCCAACGGCAGTTCGCGCCGGACCAGTTGGACGAGCGCGGCGTCACGCTCGACGACCTGCTGGGTGGAGCGGGGACGGGTCGCGGCGGTGTAGCGGGCGAGGGTGAAGGCGCCGCCGCCCAGGTGCACGGCGTGCACGGGCTTGCCGGGCGGGGCGACGAGGTCGATGACATGGCCGAGGCGGCGCTGGTACTCGAAGCTCAGATACGCGGGGTCGTCGAGGTCGACGTGCGACTGCGGGGCGCCGTCGATCAGCAGGGTCCAGGCGCGTGCCCGGTCCCGGTCGGGCATCAGCTCGGCGAGTCCCCCGTCGACCGGCTCGACGACGGCCTCGGCCGCCCCCGGCCCGCGCCGAGCGCCCCGCCCCGTCTCACGGCCGTCGTCCGACCGCTTGTTCCTCGCCCTTGCCATCCCGCCATTATCTGTGAGATCAGCCCCTGCGGCGTTTGAGGAGCGGGGTCCGGGGAGGCGTCCCGGGCAGGCGGTCCCGGGGCTCACTGGCAGTTGTCCGCGGCCTCGATGAGCCGCGCCGCCTCTCCGAGGGCGGCCCGCAGCACGGCGGGGTCGGTCGCCAGGTCCGCCTCGCCGGGCGGCAGCAGCCAGTCCGAGCCCTCGACCGGCGGCTCGGGGGCGAGGCTCAGGCCGCGGCCGTTGGTCTGCGTACAGGTGCTGCCGGGCACGTCCCAGGCGTCCGCGGTGCCGGGCGGCACCAGGAAGCCGAGGGTGTCGCAGCCGTCGTCGTGGAGCACGGGTCCGACGGCGTCGCAGGATCCGCGGCGGAGGATGTCGACCGCCTCGAGTCCCTGCCGGGCCGGAACGGTCACCAGGTCGCAGTCGGCGACCGGCTGCGGCGGGGCGCTGCACTCCGGGGACGGCCTGTTCTGCGCGGTCGACAGCGATGTACGGAACTCGGTGCTCTGCCTGGTCTCCATCCCGGCCTCCAACGGAACCCCTCCTCATGACGAGTGGGTCGGGAGTTCGGGCGGCTCCCGGTCCGCAGGGTTAAACGCGCCAGGACGTCAACGGCTACGGCGTAACACCGCCGCAAAGGATGGCAGTTCATGGCAGATCGTGGATGAGATATCCGGTTTGTAGCCAAACCCAGCGTGGCGGCGTTGTCACAGCAGGTACGTTCTTGCCGCGCCGGGCCCAGGGCACCCACAGGGCACAACCCCGGGTAATCCGCCCCGAGTCCGGCATGGTTCGACGGTTCGCAAGAGAGGGCCCGCCATGGCGTCGTCAACGGTGACCTCGTCCCAGTCCCCCCCGCCGTCGCGGCCGAACCTCGCCTTCCGGCGGGTGCGCGGACAGCGCTCGCCGGGCGAGTTCGCCGCGGCGGTGCGGCGGGCCGCGCGCGAGATCGGCGAGCGGGTCAGCTGCGACGCGCGCTACATCGGGCGCGTCGAGGCGGGCGAGATCCGCTGTCCCAACTACGCGTACGAGCGGGTGTTCCTGCACATGTTCCCCGGCCGCACGCTGACCGACCTCGGTTTCACTCCCCGCTCATGGGTACGCGGACGCGGGGCGCGTGGCACGGACGAGGCGCCCCCGGTGCACTCCACGAGCCTGTTGCCCGCCCCGCATGAGATGGAGGGGGCGCACGAGACGTATGAAACGCCGGACCCGCACCACACCCCGATCCCGTACGACGCGCACGAGCCGCATGACCCGCACCACACGTGGGACCCGTGCGACCCGTGCGAGGACCACGATCAGAACCACGAGGAGAGCGACGTGCAGCGTCGCGCATTCATGACCGGAGGCACCGCCACCGTGGCGGCGGCCTCACTGGGGCCCTTCACCGTCGCGCTGGGCGGCAGAGCCGCGGCCGCCGACCGGCGCGTCCACCGGGCGGGTACGTCCGAGGCGGGCGCCCTGGAAGAGGCCGTACGCCAGATCCGGCTGCTGGACGACCGGCACGGGGCCGACGGCCTCTACCGGCGCGCGGCGGCACCGCTGCGGACGGCGTACGCGCTGCTCGACGCGGGCACCACCCGGAAGGCGACCACCGACCGGCTGTACGCGGGCGCGGGGGAACTGGCCATCTCGGTGGGCTGGTTGGCGCACGACTCCGGGCGCTTCGACGACGCGCGCTCGCACTACGCGGAGGCGCTCGCCACCTCCCGTATGTCGGGCGACCCGGGTCTGGAGGCGCACGCCTTCTGCAACACGGCGTTCCTCGCGCGCGACGCGGGGCGCCCGCGCGAGGCCGTGCGCGCGGCGCAGGCGGCGCAGCGCGCCGCGCGCCCCCTGGGCTCCCCTCGCCTGCTCTCCCTGCTCGCGCTGCGCGAGGCGGGCGGCTGGGCGGGGCTCGCCGACCGCAAGGGGTGCGAGCAGGCGCTGGCGCGCGCGCAGGCCCTGTACGAGCGGGGTCCTTCGGAGACGGACCCCGAGTGGATGACGTTCTACGGAGAGGCCGAGTTGGAGGGTCTCGAGGCGCAGTGCTGGTCCACGCTGGGCGACTGGCCCCGGGCGGCCCGCCACGCGCGCCGCGCCGCCGAGCTCCAGGACCCGCACTTCACCCGCAACATCGCCCTGTACACCGCCGAGCTCGCCGACGACCTCGCGCGTGGCGGCCGCCCCGACGAGGCTGCCCTCGCCGGACTGCGCGTCCTGGACCTGCTGGGCGAGGTCCAGTCGTCCCGCATCCAGACCATGCTGGCGGGAACGGCCCGTGTCCTGCTGCCGCATCGCAGGGCGTCGGGTGTCTCGACGTTCCTGGAGCGTCACGCGAGCATGCCGCGCATGGCGTGAGGAACGCCGTGCGCGCCGGTTACGAGGTCAGGTGCCCGCAGTCGTTCCACGTCTCGATCGCGGGCTCTGAGTAGGCCCAGCCGAGCACCGACAGAGAGGTCGGGTTGAGGCGGACGCGGGCCGCGAAGTCGAGAGGGAGGCCCAACCAGCGGGCGGCTATGGAGCGCAGGATGTGGCCGTGCGCGAAGACCAGCACATCGCGGTCCTCGGCACGGGCCCAGGCCACGACCTCGTCCGCGCGCGCGGAGACCTGTTCCAGTGTCTCGCCTCCGGGGACGCCGTCGCGCCAGATGAACCAGCCCGGGCGGATCCCCTGGATGTCGGCCGGGGTCATGCCCTCGTACGCGCCGTAGTCCCACTCCATGAGCGTGTCCCAGGTGGTCGCGCGCTCCCCGAACCCGGCGAGTTCGCACGTCTCACGCGCGCGTGCCAGCGGACTGGTGCGCACCTCCACCCCCAAGAGCCCGTCCAGGGGCGGCCGGTGGAGCCGCTCGCCCAGCAGCTTGGCCCCGCGCCGGCCCTCCTCCAGGAGCGGGACGTCGGTCCTGCCGGTGTGCTTGCCGGACAGCGACCATTCCGTCTGTCCGTGCCGGGCCAGCAGGATGCGCGGTGCCATGAAGAAGTGCCTTTCCGGAACGAGGGACGAGCCGACAGATACGGATGCGGGGTCGTTGGACCCGGGTGCGGAGTCGGTCAATCCATCATCGCTCACCGCCCGGTCGGGCAACCCGGCGGGCGATCTCAGCGTCTTTGAGGACCGGGGGGCGCCCCTTCAGGGCGTTCACATACACCGTAAAATCCGAGGTGACCACGCATCGTCGTCAGCAGACTGCAGACTGTCGGGTCACCGCAAGCAGATGGGGGAGGGCGATCGGATGCCGCAGACCGATGCACCGCGCACCGAGGCGGCACCGCCCGCCCGGTATCGCCGGTGGACCGACCTGCGCAACTCCGCGGCACCGCACGCCCGGCTTCGCTGGTGGACCGAGCTGCCGCTGATCGTGCTGGTGTACGCGTCGTACTCGGCGGGCCGGCTGCTCGCCCGCGGCGACACCTCCAGCGCGGTCGACCACGGCCAGGGCATCCTGAGCGTCGAGAAGTTCTTCCACCTCAACGCCGAACACCCGCTGAACCGGCTGTTCACCCGCGAGGCCTGGCTCGGCGTGCCCGCCGACTTCTGGTACGCGTCCCTGCACTACCTGATGACGCCCGCGATCCTGATCTGGCTCTTCCGCTCCCGGACCGTGCGCTACCGCGCGGCCCGCACCTGGCTGATGACCTCCACGTTCATCGGCCTGATCGGCTTCACCCTGCTGCCGACCTGCCCGCCCCGACTGCTCTCGCCCGGCCACGGCTTCATCGACACGATGGCCCAGTACAGCTCGTACGGCTGGTGGGGCGGCGAGGCGAGCGCGCCGCGTGGCCTGGGCGGGATGACCAACCAGTACGCCGCGATGCCGAGCCTGCACGTCGGCTGGGCGCTGTGGTGCGGAGTGATGCTGTGGCGGTACGGCCGCACGCCCGCCGCCAAGGTCGCGGGTGTCGCGTATCCGCTGTTCACCACGATCGTCGTGATGGGAACGGCGAACCACTACTTCCTCGACGCCGTCGCGGGTGCCGCGGTGATGGGGGTCGGTCTGCTGCTGACTCCGTTCGTGATGCGGCTCGCCGACCGGATGAGGATCCTGCTGGGCGCCCGTTTCCCGTGGGTCGTGGGTATCTCGCGGGGCGCGGGTTCCTCCATTGTCAGTGCGGGGTGCCAGACTTCCGCGGGTGAGCGAATTCCCCGACAGCGCGAGTCCCGCACCGGACCGGGAGCCGAGCCGGGTGCCTCCCCCACGGACGCGGGGGACGGCGCTGCGGCAGCGGCTCGCTGACCTGCGCGGCCCGGACGTACCGCCCAAGGCCCTCGACGCGCGCGCCCTCGCGGCGCTCGCCGCGAACCCCGGGTGTGAGCGGCGCGCCCTCCTCGACGGCGCGGGCGTCGACAAGGCGGGGCTGGCCGACGCGCTCGGTTCGCCGTCCGCCTTCGGGCAGTCGCAGTTCGCCTTCATGCGGGGCAACGCGTTCGAGGCGCGGGTCAAGGCCGACGGCGGCGCGGAGCTGCTGCGGCTCGTGCACGAAAAACTGGACCCCGGCGCCGAGCCGCCCACCGCCGGTGTCGTGCCCGACCTGAGCGCCGTCGGCCCGGAGGGACGCGCGGCCCGTACGGCGCTGGCGCTGCGAGAGGCCACCGCAGCCGGCGCCTGGACACTGCTCGACCACCCCATGCTGGCGCTCGACGTCGCGGGCTCCGCCGCCTTCCTGGAGCCGGACGCGGTGGTCGTGCACCCCGACGGCAGCTGGACGGTCGTCGAGATCAAGTCCTTCCCGATGCTGGACGGTTCGGCGGACCCGGCGAAGGTGGGCGCCGCCGCCCGCCAGTCCGCGGTGTACGTCCTCGCCCTGGAGGAGGTCGCCGCGCACCTCGGCGCGGAGCCGGAGGGGCGCGCCGGTGTCGAGGGGACATGGGGGTCCTCCCGCTCATGGGGGTCTCCCCGCTCATGGGGGTTCCCCCGCTCGAGCGAAGCCGAGAGTGGGGGAGAAGTCGAGAGTGGGGGAACGCGGAGGCCCGAAGGGTTGAGCACGGTCGTGCCCTCGGCACCGGCTGAGGCGCCCCGGAGGCGGAGCGCCCAAGACGGCGCCCCCGCCCCCGAGGTCCGCCACCGCGTCCTGCTGGTCTGCCCCAAGGACTTCTCCAACCTGCCGACCGCCTCCGCCGTCGACATCCGCAAGCAGCGCGCGGTCACCCGCCGCCAGCTGGCCCGCCTCACCCGGGTCGAGGACATCGCCGCCGCCCTCCCCGAGGGCACCTGCTTCGCCCCCGGCCTCCCGGCCGAGAAGCTGACAAGCGCCGTCGAGTCGGTCCCGGCGACCTACGCCCCGGAGTGCCTGTCCGCCTGCGAACTGGCCTTCCACTGCCGCGACCGCTCACGCGCCCAGGGCGCGGTGACGTCCTTGGGCCGCTCCCTGCGCGCCGAACTGGGCGGATTGACAACGGTGACCGACGTACTGGCGGCGGCTCACGGCGAGACGGGTGACCCAGACGATCCGGCGGTCGCGACGCTGCGGAGAGCGGCGCGGCTGCGGGCCGAGGCGTTGCGGACCGGGGCGCCGGGAGTCCAGGAGGCGGCCGTATGTCGCTGATCGCCACCCTCGCCCGGCTGGAAGCCGTCGAGAGCGGGCGGGCCCAGCCCGCCGCGACCGTGCGGCACCGGCATCTGTCCGAGCGGCCGCTGGTGTTCGTGCCGCTGACCACCGCCGGTGAGGCGGGCGCCCCGCTCGGAGCGCTCGTCGGCACCGACCGGGACGCGCCCCGGCTGCTGGTCGTACCGCAGCCCCGGGACCGGGATCTGCGGTTCGCGTTCCTCGCCGAGCTGGCGGATGTGGTCCTGCCGTACATCGACTCGTTCGCGGACGTGGTCGAGGCGGCCGAGCGCAACGAAACGGATCCGGAGACCGGCAAGCGGGTCAAGGTCGAGGTCGAATTGTGCGCGGACGCGCCGCAGTTGATCGTGCCGAGCCGCGCGGGCATCGAGTTCGTACGGCTGCTCGGGCGCTCCACGCGTTTTCGGCGCACCGCCGAGCAGGATCCCGAGGCACCGCATCCGGCGCCGGCGCGCGTGCCGTTGCTTGGGCGGTGGCTGACGCACTTCGGGGAGCGGGCCCGGGTGCCCGGCTCCGCGCTGCTGCTCGCCCTCACCGATGTGCTGTCCCGGCATTGGGCCACCGGACAGAGCAGCCTGGAGGACCAGCACCTCGGCGCGCTGCTCGCCTGGATCGACCCGCCGGACGGCGAGTCGGGCGCGCGGGCCGCGCTGCGGGCCGAACTCGAACGGGACGCGCGCGGACAGCTGGTCTGCCCGCCCGCCGGACCCGCCACCGACCCCGCCTTCGACAACCGGCTGCTGGCCCCCGCCATCGAGCGCTACGACCGCGCGCGCACGGCGCTCGCCGCCGCCGAGGACGGCATCGAGGCGGACAACCGGCTCGGCCGGCTCACCGACGCCGAGCGGGACATCCATGCCCTCGTCGCGAGCATCACCCGGCCCACCTGGGACGCGGTGTGGCGCGGACTCGACCTGCTGCGCGCGCTGCCCGAGGGCGCGCACGCCGCCGACCGGTGGACCCGGGACCGCTGGTCGTTCACCGGCCACCGGGACCGCGTCGTCGCGGGTGAGCCGCCTCAGCCGCGCCGCGACGACGCGGTCACCGCGGCGAACAAGCTCGCCACGCGCGAGCGCGAACAGGCCCGTCTGGAAGCCCAGGAGGCCCTCGACGACCCGCTGGTGATGGCCGGGCGGCGACTCGCCGGGGAGGCGTTCGCGGGCGAGGTCACGGATGCCGTGATGGCGTACAGCGAGGGCAAGCGGCCCAGTCCCCGTCCACTGGTGACCGTCCGCACCGACGACCGCCCGCACCTGGGGGAACGGGCCAGGGTCTACCGGTCATTGAGCGGGAAGCCGCAGGCCGCGGAGTTCGTGGGGTACGAGGACGGGGGCGCCTCGGTGGTGCTGCGGATCGTCGACAAGATGGGCCGCGGCAAGGAGCCCGAGGCCGGGTCCGTGCCGGAAAAGGGTGACCTCGTCTGCTTCACGCTCTTCGAGCACGAGCAGCGGGGCGGCGCGAAACTGCCCGACCCGGAGGAGACACCGTGGACGCACGGCGGGCCGCCGGGTGAGCCCGACGCCCTGCCCCTGCCGGACCCGTTGACTGAGGAGGACGTCCTGTGACCGCCGCCTTCGACCCGGGTACCGACGCGACCGCCCCGACCGCCTCCATCGACGCGGATGCAGACGCGACCGCCTTGACCGCCGCCATCGACGCGGGTGCTGAAGCCACCCGCGCGACCGCCGTGACCACCGCCGTGACCACCGCCATGACCACCGTCTTCGATCCCGGAGCCGAAGCCACCCGCGCCACCGACGCGATCCTGCGCGACACGCTGCACGGCACCGACCGCGGAGTCGTGGTCGACTCCCCGCCCGGTGCCGGAAAATCCACCCTCGTCGTCCGGGCGGCACTCGAACTCGCCGCCGCCGGGCGCCCGTTGATGGTCATCGCGCAGACCAACGCCCAGGTCGACGACCTGGTGCTGCGGCTCGCCGAGAAGGACCCGGAGCTGCCCGTCGGGCGGCTGCACAGCAGCGACACCGACCCGTACGACAAGGCGCTCGACAGCCTCGACAACGTACGCAAGTCCACCAAGGCGGCCGACCTGGCGGGCCTCGACGTCGTCATCTCGACCGCCGCAAAGTGGGCCCACGTCAAGGGCGTCGAGCCGTGGCGGCACGCGATCGTCGACGAGGCCTACCAGATGCGGTCGGACGCGCTGCTGGCCGTGGCGGGGCTCTTCGAGCGGGCGCTGTTCGTCGGCGATCCTGGCCAGCTGGACCCGTTCGCGATCGTGGGTTCGGAGCAGTGGGCGGGACTGTCGTACGACCCGTCGGCGTCCGCCGTGACGACACTGCTCGCCCACAACCCCAAGCTGCCGCAGCACCGGCTGCCGGTGTCCTGGCGGCTGCCCGCGTCCGCGGCCCCGCTGGTCTCGGACGCCTTCTACCCGTACACGCCGTTCCGTAGCGGAACGGGCCACGGTGACCGGCGGCTGAACTTCGCCGTCGTCTCGGACGGTTCGGGCGCCGACCGCGTCATCGACGAGGCGGCGGAGGCCGGTTGGGGACTGCTGGAGCTGCCGGCCCGGCACACGCCGCGTACGGACCCCGAGGCGGTGCGGGCCGTTGCCCAGGTCGTACGGCGACTGCTGGACCGGGGTGGCGCGGCCACGTCGGAGCGGGCGGAGGAGCCGGTGCCGCTGACCGCCGACCGAATCGCCGTCGGCACCGCGCACCGGGACCAGGCCGCGGCGGTACGGGCCGCGCTGACGGACCTCGGCGTCGCGGACGTCACCGTCGACACGGCGAACCGGCTTCAGGGACGCGAATTCGATGTGACGGTGGTGCTGCATCCGCTGTCCGGGCGGCCCGACGCGACGGCGTTCCACCTGGAGACCGGGCGGCTGTGCGTGCTCGCGTCCCGGCACCGGCACGCGTGCATCGTGGTGTGCCGGGCGGGCGTGACGGAGCTGCTGGACGACCATCCGTCGACGGAGCCGGTGCAACTGGGAGTCACGGTGAAGTTTCCGGATGGTTGGGAGGCCAATCACGCGGTGTTGTCGCTGTTGGCGGAGCATCGGGTGGTGTGGCGGCCGTAGCGGCAGGTGTGGCGGCCGTAGTACCGGGTGCGGCGGACGTAGCGGCAGGTGGGCGGACGTAGCACCCCTGCCCGGGTCGGCGCAGCGGGCCCACTTGCGCGGACGGGGGACAATGGACGGTGGCCCACCCGCCCCACGCCCGGCTTCACCCGCGCAGGGAGAATCCCCAGGGCGGGCCCCTGAACCGTACGAGGAGGAGAAGACATGGCGGAGCAAACGCCGCGTCGGAACGAACCGCGGCTACGCCCCGCGCCCCTGCTCTTCGAGCCCGCGGAGGCCGCCGGGGATCCGGAGCATTTCTTCGATCTGGAGTCGATCGACGATCCGCGAGCGTTGCTGGACCGGGCCACGGAGCTGACGCTGGCGTTCCGGGCCGCGGCGGACCGGGCGGTCGAGTTCCAGGCGATCGCCGCGGCCCAGTTGGCCGATCCCCGGCGGTTCGACCGGCTCACCGCGGCTGCCATCGCCGAGCGGGCCGAGTGGACTGAGGATTACGCGAAGAAGATGATCGAGTTCGGGCGGGATCTGATGCGCGGGGTCGAGGGGAACGGGCACGGGATCGGCGACCACGCGTGAGCCCTCGGGGCGCGTGGGAGGGTTTTTCGCCCCCGCCGCCCCTACCCTTCCCGTACCTGGGGGCTCCGCCCCCAGCCCCCCGTATCGCGCTTCGCGCTCGACTTCAAACTCCCGTGGGGGTCTCCCCCACGACAGGCTGATCGCCCTCCGCCGCGTCTATCGCTTCGTCCAGCACCTCCGCATACCCCGCCTCGCTGGTGGCACAAGGCACTTGAATCGTGTACGCCGATCCCGGCCAGCCCCTCTTCCGGGATCTCCGCACGACGGACGACGTCACCCGTGCGGGCGAGCGCCTGCTGACCTCCTTCCGGGTACACGGAACAGGCGAGTCGGGCGGCTACGCCATCGCATCCGCGCCTGCCGAGGCCTGGCGAGGCCTGGCCTGGCTGGCCTTCGCACGATCTTTTGGCATATGCCGGGCGGGCAAGATACTCCACTTAGCTCCTTCCTGTCCCCGTTTTCGGCAACCCTCTGAGACGGAGTGCTCACCGCCGGTAGATGTAGTCGGCATGAGCAGCACACGGAACAGGGACATCTCGGGAGTCACCTCCGACGGAGCCGCCTGGCTCGCCTCCGCGGGAACGTATCCGCGCAGCACGCTCGCCCTCTGGGAGGAACGGCCGAGCGCCCCGGTCGTCCTGCCCTGCGGCAGCGCCTTCGACGTCGTCAGCGCGCCGGCGCTGTTCGGGCGGCGGATGCTCGACAGGTTGTTGGACGACGGGCCGGGTTCGGGCCCCGTGGCTACCTACCGCGGGCGGATGCTGCTGTTCGCCGCGCCCGGTACGGCGCAGCGACTGCCGTCCCTGCTGGAGTGGGAGGAGTGGGGCTCGCGCGCCGCCTCCACCCCGGGGCGGTGCGGTGACGTGCCGCCGCTGCTCTGCCACGGCACCGGCGACGCGATCACCGTCCCCGCCCTGAGCGCCGACGAGCCCGGGCCGGACGCCGCCGGCCGCCTGGAATCCCGCTGGCTCGTCGCTCCCGACACCCGGCAGCCCTGGCTCCCGGGCGCCGAGATCCTGCTCTGGGCAGCGGTCCGAGCGGCCCGCGCGGCGGCCTCCGCAGCGGTGCGGATATCGATTTTTCCTCCCGCCGATCAGGATGCTAAGGTCTACGACGTCAGCAGGCGCCGCTAGCTCAGTTGGTTAGAGCAGCTGACTCTTAATCAGCGGGTCCGGGGTTCGAGTCCCTGGCGGCGCACGCTAGCGATGGCGAGGCATGTTCGCGGAGAGCGCGGACCTGTCTCGCTATCGTTGTTTTTGCGCGGCTTCGCCGCGCGTGGTGGGGGCTTCGCCACCCACACCCCCATTGACGTGGCTGAGGTGCGTGGTCGGGGGCGGGCGATGGGGTGAACCTCCCCCGCGAAGGAACCCTCCCGTCGGCGTCCGCCACGAAGAAGCCCTCCCCGTCGGCGTCCGCCACGAAGGAGCCCTCCCCGTCGGCGTCCGCCGCGAAGGTGTCCTCCCCTGCGCGTCCGCCGCGAAGTGCCCTGAAGCGGGCCTCCGCCATAAAGAGCCCTGAAGCGGGCGTCCGCCGCAAGGAGCCCCATACCAGGCGTACCCAGCGCAAGCTCAGCCCGTCGTGATCTTCACCGTCCACGCCCCCGAAGCCGTGCGGTCCTCCAGCTCGATGCGTACCCTCTCGCCGGGCACCGTGAAGCTCTCCCCGAGGGCCACCGGCGCGTCCGCGAGCGGCGGATAGACCGAGTCCTCCCAGCAGGACTCGGAGTGCGGGTGCGCGTCGACGACCTCGATCGGGCCGTCGCCCGACTCGGTCTCACTGCGGACGTGGTAGACGAGGATGCCCTGCGTACACGTCGAACCGTCATTGCCGGCCGAGCCCCGCGCCTCGAAGGCGAGCGCGCTGTCCGGCCCCGTGGGGACCACCGCCAGCTTGGTGCCCCGGCCGGAACCAAACGCCTGCGCACCCGCCACGCCCGCCTGCCCACTCGCCCCCGCGGAACCCACCCCTGCCGCAGCCCCAGCCCCGCCACCCACTCCTGCCGTAACCCCAGATCCGGCGCCCACTCCTGCCGCGGACCCAGACCCAGCAGCTACTCCTCCTGCCACCGCCCCAGCCCCGCCACCCACCCCTGCCGCCACCCCAGCCCCCGCACCCACCCCTGCCGCCACCCCAGCCTCCGCCCCCGGCCCCGCCCCCACCGGCTCCAGCGTCAGCCGCGTACTCCCGGGCCCCCGCACGCACGCCACCTGGCGCGGCTCCAGCCAGCCCAGTTTCCACTTGTGCCAGCCGAAGAGGTCGGGGGCGAGCCCGAACTGGCTGCCCATGAGGTCCCAGTCGCCGACGTAGGTGTCCCAGTCGCCCTTGCCGTCGGAGGGGCGGTGGTAGAGGTCGGGCAGGTCGAAGACATGGCCGGTCTCGTGGGCGAGGACGAGGCGGTCCGGGGGGTGCTTCTCGAAGACCGTGACGACGCGGTGGATGTCCGTGCCGTCGACGCGCATCGGCGTGTCCAGGTTGACGACCTTCGTGGCGTCCGAGTCGACGCCCGGCGCGTCCGGGTCGGCCACGAAGTAGACGATGTCGTAGCGCGAGAAGTCGACGTGCGGGTCGGCCACGGCGATCGCGTCGCGCAGATAGGCGGCGCGGTTGGTGGAGTTCCAGTCGCGCTGTATGGCGTACGACGTGGAGGGGCGCGGCATCCGGATCCAGTCGCGCTGGGGATGCGGGCGCACCGTGAACTTGCCGTACGAGGCGCGTTCGAAGAAGCGGCTGGTGGCGGGGAAGTAGTCGGCGTTCAGCTCGGCGGGCTGCGTCAACGGCCGGGAGTCCGGGAAGGACAGGAAGACCAGCACCGCGTCGAGGGGATGGGTAGGCCGCACATAGGCGGAGTTCCAGGTATCGACGCCTTCCGAGTGGTGGGCCTCGGTCCGCTTCAGGGCGCAGGGGGCGGAGCGGGGTTCGGCGAGGGCGGGGCCCGGTACCAGGGAGGTCGCAGCGAGCGCGGTCATCGAGGTGAACATGGCCGCGCTGCTTCGCCAGCGTGGCGCCCCGTCACGGGCGAGGCCCCGCAGGGCTTCACGGGTGAAACCCCGCAGGGCCTCACGGGTGAGACCTCTCAGGGGGAGCGGACGCGGCACGTCGACCTCCGGATGCGGAATTCAGGACACCGCACCCAGCCTGGGTGAGTTCGTATTACTTCGCCCTGTTTGTCTGCACCAGAAGGGTGAGGGGCCATGTGAGGCCGACACCCCGAACACTCACGGAACGTCACATGCGATCGGCAGGGCAAGGAACCCGCCCAGATGCAGGCAGAAACGATCTGTCAGAAGAGGCGGTTGTTCCGGGACACTGGAGAGTGGCTGCACGGCCGCGAGGCCAGCATCTATGATCGGCACACTTTCCTGCACGGACACGGCTTGTGCGGCCGCCCTCACCGGTCGACCGCCCCGAGAGACCCATACGAAGAACGAGTGCACTGCGGGAGCGAGCGGTGAGCGGAACGTCCGAAGGGCCGACGCCCGCGGCAGACCTCGTCCGGCCGGCCGTCACAGAGCGTCACATTGGAACATCTCCTCGTATGTTCGCCGGGGCATCTCCCGGTGCGTACGCCTCCCCGGGGTCACCTCCTGACGCGTACGCCTCAGCAGACTGGCCCGCCGAACCCTCCGCGTCCGACGGAACGTCAACCGGCCGTTACCGGGCCGCCTTCGTCACCGCGCCCCTCGCCATGGCGGTCGTCGACCGCGACGGCCTCGTCGTCACCGCCAACGAGTCGCTGGACGCGCTCCTCGGTGCCGGGGCGAACTCGCTCGCCGGCCGGATCGCCGCCGACCTCGTGGATCTGACGTCCGACACCCGCACCTGGCACGCGTACCGCGAGGTGCTGCGGGGACGACAGGCCCGGCTGCGCTGCACCCGCCGGCTCAAGCACCCCGACGGCCACTCGCTCTGGGTCCAGGTGACGGTCTCGCCGCTGCCCCCGCAGGAGGGGGCCGTGCTGCTGTCCGTCGCCGACATCAGCGCCCGGCGTGAACTCCAGGCGCGGCTGCGGCACTTGCAGATGCACGACCCGGTGACCCGGCTGCCCAACCGAACCCTGTTCTTCGAACGCCTGTCGGCCGCCCTGGAGGCGGAGGCGTACGAGGAGGGCGGCACCGGCCGGATCGGGCTCTGCTATCTGGACCTCGACGGGTTCAAGGCGGTCAACGACACCCTCGGCCACCGCGTCGGGGACCGGCTGCTCGCGGCCGTCGCCGAACGCCTGACGCGCTGCGCCGACGAGGCGGGGTACGCGAGAGCGACCACTCCCCTGGTGGCGCGACTCGGCGGAGACGAGTTCGCGCTGCTCGTCGAGGACTCCACGGGCACGGACCAGTTGGCCGACCTGGCCGAGTCCGTCCTGCGCGCTCTCCAGGCCCCCTTCGACCTCTCCGGTCAACGACTGTCCCTGTCCGCCTCGATCGGGGTCGTCGAGCGCCGCGCCAACGGGACGACCGCCACCGGTCTGATGCAGGCCGCCGATACGACGCTGTACTGGGCGAAGGCCGACGGCAAGGGCCGCTGGACGCTCTTCGACCCGGAGCGCAACGCCCACCGCATGACCCGTCAGGCTCTCTCCTCCACCCTCCGCGCGGCCGTCGAACGCGGTGAATTCGCTCTGGAGTACCAGCCGTTGGTCGGCATGGCGGACGGCGGCGTGCACGGCGTCGAAGCCCTGGTCCGCTGGAACCACCCGCAGTTCGGCACGCTGACGCCGAATCGGTTCATCGGATTGGCGGAGGAAGACGGCTCGATCGTCCAGCTCGGCCGCTGGGTACTCGCCACCGCCTGCCGCCAGGCTCGCCGCTGGCAGCTGGACCACCCGGACACGCCGATCTTCGTCAGTGTCAATGTCGCCGTACGGCAGGTGTGGGACTCCGATCTGGTCGCGGACGTGGCGACGATCCTCGCGGAGACGGGTCTGCCCCCGCACCTCCTCCAACTGGAGCTGACGGAGTCCGCGGTGATGGGTTCGGCGGGTCGCCCGCTCCAGGCCCTGCAGGCCCTCAGCGACATGGGCGTCCGCATCGCCATCGACGACTTCGGCACCGGTTACTCGAACCTGGCCTACCTCAGCCGCCTCCCGGTCTCCGTCCTGAAGCTGGACGGCTCCTTCGTACGGGGCTTCCAGTACGAGAACGTCGACGGTACGGCCGCCCACCCCAACCCCGCCGACGAGGTCATCGTCGAGGCCCTCATCCAACTCGCCCACCGGCTCGGCCTGACGGTCACGGCCGAGTGCGTGGAGACCGCCTCCCAGGCGTCCCGGCTGCGCGGTATCGGCTGCGACACCGGTCAGGGCTGGCTGTACTCGCGCCCGGTGGCGCCGGATCGTATCTCCGCACTATTGACGGGAACCGACTGCCGTCAGGCCTGAGCCTTCGGCAAGCCGTACGCGTCCGCGATCAGTTCGTACGAACGCAGGCGTACGTCGCCGCTGTGGGCGTTGCCGGTGATCATCAACTCGTCGGCCCCGGTGCGCTTTTGCAGCTCGTCGAGGCCGGAGCGGACCTCGTCCGCGGTGCCGTGGATGACGTTGGAGTTCCAGGAGTCGATGAACTCCCGCTCCAGCGGGCTGAATACGTGCGCCTCCGCCTCCTCGGGGGTCGGGACGAGTCCCGGGCGGCCGGTGCGCAGACGGACCATGTTCAAGGCGGCGGCCAGGACCTGGCGGCGGGCCTCCTTCTCGTCGTCCGTGGCGAGGGCGGAGACGCCGATGAGGGCATAGGGCTCGTCGAGTACGGCGCTCGGGCGGAAGGACTCGCGGTAGAGGTCGAGTGCCGGGATGGTGTTCTGCGCCGAGAAGTGGTGGGCGAAGGCGAAGGGCAGACCGAGGACTCCGGCGAGGCGGGCGCTGAAGCCGGAGGAGCCCAGCAGCCAGACCGGGGGCCGGTGCGGGGACTGGACGCCGCCGGGTGAGGTCGACTGGATGGGGCCGGGGACCGCGTGGATGCGGGCGTACGGGTGGCCGTCCGGGAAGTCGTCGTCCAGGAAGCGGATGAGCTCCGCGAGTTGCTGGGGGAAGTCGTCGGCGCCCTCGTTGAGGCCGTCGGTACGGCGGAGGGCTGCCGCCGTGGCGCCGTCCGTGCCCGGGGCGCGGCCCAGGCCCAGGTCTACGCGGCCCGGGGCCATGGCCTCCAGCGTGCCGAACTGCTCCGCGATGACCAGCGGGGCGTGGTTGGGGAGCATGACTCCGCCGGAGCCGAGGCGTATGCGGGTGGTGTGGGCGGCGAGGTGGGCGAGGATCACCGCGGGTGAGGACGAGGCCACGCCCGGCATGGAGTGGTGTTCGGCGATCCAGTAGCGGTGGAAGCCGCGGGATTCCGCCAGGCGGGAGAGGTTCACGCTGGTGTGCAGGGCGTCGGTCGCGGTGCGGCCGGCGCCTACGGTGACCAGGTCCAGTACGGAGAGGGGTACGGGTGCGGTGCCCTGCGCGGTGCCTCGGATCTCGTCCGTCTTGTCCGTCTGGTCCACCGGGGTGCCTCCTGTCGCGTACGTCATGCCGTCCTCGGCGTACGAACAGGAGAGGGTCCCCGTTTATTCCCGGTGCGGCGGCGTGGGGGCGAGCGTGCGGGTTTTCGCCCCCTCCGCCCCTACCCGTCCCGTACCTGGGGGGCTCCGCCCCCCAGACCCCCCGCATCGCGCTTCGCGCTCGTCCTCAATCTCCCCCACTCT